>JAYTEI010000109.1:0-3971 GCA_043735445.1 Akkermansiaceae bacterium
CCACGCTCCCGTCGTTCCTCTATCTCCCGACCGAAGCTGAGTCCGCCCAACTCCAGGGCGCGATTGGCACAGGTTGGCTCTGCGGCCGCTTCGCCCGCAACCGCGCGGCTGAGACTCCCGGCCGCGTCGCCCATTCTGCCAAATCCTGGCTCGGCCACCACGCCGTGGATCGCACCGCCGCCTTTCTCCCGTGGGCCTCCGAGGAAATTCCGCAGAACCAGAAAATCTCGCCCATCCGCGCCTCCGCCCTGCTTCTCAACTACCTCCGCGGCGCATGGGACACCCGCTTCCCGGATTCCCCGTTCGACGCTCAGGAAATAACCATCACCGTCCCAGCTTCGTTCGATGCCGTTGCCCAAAAGCTCACCCTCGACGCCGCCACCGAAGCCGGATTCCCCAAAACCGTCCGCCTCCTCGAAGAACCCCAAGCCGCCTTCTACCGCTGGCTCGAGGCCCACGCCGACCCCGCCGCGCTCTGGAGCCAGCTCCCCGAAACCGGCGGCAATGTCCTCGTGATCGACATCGGCGGCGGCACTTCCGACTTCAGCTTGTTCGAAATTTCCCGCCAAGCTGGCTCGCCACTTCCCGCCATTCGCCGCGTCGCCGTCAGTGATCACTTGTTGCTCGGCGGCGACAATATCGACCTCGCCATCGCCCACACGTTGGAGCCGCGCTTCGCCGGCAAGGGCGAAACGCTCGCTGGCAGCCAGTGGCAAGACCTCGTCGCCCGTTGCCGCGATTTGAAGGAATTCTGCCTCGCCACCGACGGCGATCCCGCCGAGGAATTCCCCATTTCCCTGCCCGGTCGCGGCTCCAGTCTATTCGCCGGCATCCTCTCTGCCCGCATCGCTCGCCGCGAAATTTCGTCCATCCTGCTAGACGGCTTCTACCCCGAGTGCGCCGCCGATGCCCGCCCCGCCGAGGCCGAGGCCGCGCTCAAGGAATGGGGATTGCCCTACGCCAGCGACAGCGCCGTCACCCACTATTTGGCCGATTTCCTGCGCGACCTCCCACCCGTAGCCGCCATTCTCTTCAACGGCGGCTCGCTTCACCCGGCAGTCCTCCGCAGCCGCATCCAGCGCCAGATCGGCACTTGGCAAATCAGCCAGCCCCACATCCTCGAGAACCCCGAGCCTGACCTCGCCGTCGCCCGCGGGGCCGCGAAATTTGGCAGCATCCTTCACCACCACAGCGCCCGCATCCAGGCCGGAGCCGCCCGCTCCATTTATCTGGAAGTCCAGCAGGGTGGCAAGCCGTCGCTCGTCTGCATCCTCCCGCGCGGAGCCGAGCCTGAGGTGGAATTCCAGATCACCCATCCCGGCTTGGAACTCCGCCTCAACCGCCCAGTCCGCTTCCAGACTTACTATTCCACCCGCCACGACAAGGACCAAGCCGGTGCGCTCGTCGCCCTCAAGCCCGCCGATTTCCACAAGCTCCCACCGCTCCAAACCACCGCCCGCCTCGCCGCCGGCGTGGACAGACTCCCCGTCCACCTCACCACCAAGCTCACCGAACTCGGCCTGCTCCACCTCGAATGCGTCGGAGCGGATCAAGTCTGGCCGCTCGCCTTCAACCTCCGCGCCGGGGAAAATACCGTCGTCGAAACCGATTCCGGCGTCGCTCAGGAAACCCTCGCCGCCGCCAAACAACGGATCGTCACCCAATTCAGCGGCCACTTCGATCCCGCCGATCCGCTCACCGCCGCCCGCCTGCTCAAGAGCCTCGAAACCATCCTCGGTGCGCCGAAAAATGAGTGGAACCTCATGCTCATCCGCACCCTCTGGACCGCCCTCAAGCGCTGCATTCCCTGCCGGGCAAACTCCGTCGAGCACGAGGAAACCCTGCTCATCCTCGCCGGATTTTTCCTGCGCCCCGGCTTCGGCGCCGAGCTTGATCCCGCCCGCATCGACGATCTCTGGAACCTCCACACCAGCGGCCTCGCCCACCCCGGAAAGCAAATCCAGCTCCAACAATACATCCTCTGGCGTCGCCTCGCCGGTGGCCTCGACCGCCAGCGCCAGCAAGCGCTCATCGACGCCATACTCCCAAAACTTCATCAGGGGAAAAACCCACCTGCCGAACTCATCCGCCTCGTCGGTTCCCTCGAACGCATCGATCCCGCCACCAAGTCCGCGCTCGTCGAACTTTTTCTCACCCGAGCCATTTCCGCCAGCTACCCCGCGCCGTATTTCGTCGCCCTCGGCCAGCTCCTCAACCGCACCCCGCTCTACGCCGGTCCCGAAGCGGTCGTCCCGCCCGAACTCGTCGCCCGCGCCTTCGAAGCCCTCCACGACCTCGATTGGAAATCCTCCCCCGAACTCCCCGAACTTTTCCTCCGTGCCGCCCGCGTCACCGGCCACCGCACCCACGACCTCCCGCGCCCCCTTCGCCAGGAAATCGCCCGCATGTTAGAACAAGCCGGCATCCCTGCTTTTAAAGTTTCCCGCATCGCGCAATTCATCCCACTCGAGCGCGCCGAGCAAGTCAGCCTCTACGGCGAATCCCTCCCGCCGGGGCTGCTGCTGGCGTGAGTTGAGAGAAAAGTGGCAGGGGCGTCTCGCCCGGATCGGATAGGCGAGACTGCGTAAAGTCTGTCCGGCCATCGTGATTTCGGCAACGAAATGGTGACGACCGCTTCCACCGAACTCATCCAAAAAACCCAAGCCCGCTACATGGGCCTGCTTGCCGGATCGGATATCCGGACCCTCCGCAAACGCCCCGGCTACTCGCAAGACCAGCTCCCCGATCTCCTCGACTGCGGCAAGAAATCCCTCTCGCGCTGGGAAAACGGCAGTGAATCCCCGAGCTAACTCGTCAACACCCTATTGAGCAAGAAATCGTGACTCCCGAGGATCTCTGCCGTGTCAGGCAACCCCGAATGACGGCACGTTTAGGTGCTGACAGTTCGTGTGAGGTGACCTGAAGGCGGACAACGATGCGCATCGACTACAAACTGTCGTCATCGGTCTCGTCCCCGAACTGCATCCGCTTCCTCGGCTCACGCCCGCACCGCACGTCTTCCGCGTCATCCAACGCGTTCCGAAGCCACGCGAGTTTGCGCTGGGCCGTTGGCGGAACCGGACCGATCAGTGCGTCGATGATCGTCGGATTTCCCTCCCGGTCCCTCATGATGTTTCGGTGATGTAGATCGCTGATGAGCCACCCATTTGAATTCAGCCAAATCACGGCGACCTGCCGCTCCAAATTGGTGAACAGCGGGACAACCCCGCCAACCGCCTTCGTGGCGACCTCACGATCCTTCTGATAGTCCTTGTAGGGGAATGCCAGCGGCTGCTTCGCGATCAGGTAATCGCCGTTGGCTGACAAACCGACGATTTCCGTCGGATGCCCGCCCGCCTCATTGAGAACCGAAAGTTTCTCCAGAGTGTCGATCAGGACAGCGGGAAGAAGCTGGATTTCAAACCGCTCACTTTCCGGCTCCTCCAAACTGATCTTCTTCCCGAGCGACCCGTCCGCCCTGAGATCGAAGAGCTTGTAAACCACGTTCCATTCCTCATCGAAAAACGGACTCGCCTCCGCGCCGCTGGGCATGGCCGTCAGGAAATCCGAACCCAACATTCCATCCTCGTCATGATGAATCCCGAGGCACTCCAGCGGAATCAGCGGGACGTCCCGCTCTCTGGCCTCTCGGGCAACAAGGGCCTCCCAAACATCAGCCGAAAGCGGTTCCCGGGATGAAGCGAGCTGATCTGTTTCCAAGATTGCCCGCGTTCGCTCTCGGTTAAGGGCTGTGCAAGCTGCTCGCTGGTCGGCGGTGGGGCTGAAAAAGTCGATGGCCGTGGGACGCCGTGTCCGGAAGTCGATGTGGAGTTGTCTCGGGGTATTTCCATCCAAAATGGTTTTTGCGAAATGATCGGGAAAAATCGGAGCCTCGTTTTGGAGGCAAAACGACTCTCGACCGTATAAGCGAGGCCTGCTCGGAGGGCAAGAGCGCACTTCGCGATAAACCA
>JAYTEI010000110.1:0-8661 GCA_043735445.1 Akkermansiaceae bacterium
CATCGCAGTGGCCGCACCGCGCGCGCTGGCAAGAAAGGTATATCTATCACCCTGATAGAGCCGCGCGAACGCCCGAAGATTACCAAGCTGGAGAAAGAGTTGGATCTCTCGTTCACCGAGGTTCACTAGATGCAAAGGATTCCAGAAGATATGCGTAGGAAACCCGAGCCTACCGGGCGTTAATACTCACCATGCGAGGTTGGCTATTGATGATGATATTGGTGCAAAGTGCGCCGGCGGATACGGACTTGTGGGATCTCCCGCCGCTCCGTTATTCGGACTCTGCGGCGACCGATTCCTTAGCAAAACTCGCCGCCGATCTCGCCTCCGGGGCGCGGAAAGTCGAGGGCGCGACGGGACTCGCTAGGCTCCGATTCGTCCTCAAGGAACTGCAAGTGCCGGAAGCATCGCAGGTGCTGGTGTTTTCAAAAACCAGTTTCCAGAACTCGCTGATCCACCCGCAGAATCCCCGCAGTTTGTATTTCTCGGAGGAGGCTTACGTCGGCTACGTGCCGGGTGGCCACATCGAGGTCATCGTCCAGGACCCGATGTTAGGGCCGGTGTTCTATGTGATCGAATCCGCCAAAACGGGCGGCCTAAAAATCGAGCGCGACTCGTCGAGCTGCATTTCCTGCCACGGCACCAGCAACACGGAGAACGTGCCGGGTCTGCAAGTGAGGTCGGTGTTTAGTGATCTGGACGGCAGGCCGCTGTTAGCGATGGGCACCCGCCAGGTGAACCACGAGACGCCCTTGGCCGAGCGCTGGGGCAGTTACTACGTCACCGGTCGTAGTTCGCTGCCCCATTTGGGAAATCGCACTTATGTGGAAAATGGCCCCGCTGAGGCGCAGCCCAGCGATTTACGGGATCTGACTAACATCCTCGACGTTTCAAAATATCTACGACCCACCAGCGATATCGTGGCACTGTTAGTCTTGGAGCACCAATGCCGGATGCACAACTTGCTCAACGCCGCCACGGTCCAATACCACCGCGCCGCTTACCTAACACGGGCGCTCGATCCGCAGGCCGATCCCGACGCGAGTTCCGCCGGACGGGTCGCCGACGGAATGGCGGACCAGATCGTGGGCTGTTTATTTTTCAAGGACGAGGCGGATCCGGGCGAGGGCATCGAAGGCGGTGAGGAGTTCCAAAAAGTCTTCGAAGCCCGCTACCCACGGACCCGCGACGGTGAGTCGTTGGCGGATTTCCAACTTTACGACCGGATCTTCAAGCGCCGCTGCTCGTTCATGATTTACTCGTCCGCATTTCGAAATCTCCCCGCCCGCGTGAAGTCGGCGGTCTTTGGAAAAATGCAGGCTGCTCTAGCAGGCGACGACCCAGCCTTGGCCGGCTTGAAAGCCCCCGAACGCAAGCAGATCGCCGCGATTTTGGCCGAGACGCTGCCGGACTGGCCGCGCTGAGGGTGTGAATGAAGTTGCCGACCTCACTTCATTGCCGAGCCGTTCTTGCGGTTCCAGAAAGGTGCGGCTACAAGCCCGCCGTGGAAGCAATTCGCTATTTCAACCGGCACACCGGCGTCTTGGAAACCGAGCAGGTTTACGGCGAGGGGTTTTTGCGTTGGTCGTATGGGAACCCGTTAGGGGCGGTCTCGCTGAATGCGTTCGTGAAGCGGCCGTTTTTTTCGGCGTGGTATGGGCGGCGGATGAGCACGCCGGAGTCGGCGGCGCGGGTGGGGCCGTTCATCGCTGAGTATGGGCTGGACCCGGCGGATTTCGCGGCTGCGCCGGAAAGTTACCGGAGTTTCAATGAGTTTTTCTATCGGAAGCTGAAGCCAACGGCGCGGCCGGTGGATGCGGCGGAGGCGAGCGTGGTGTTCCCGGCAGACGGGCGGCATTTGGGGTTTGAGCGGGCGTCGGCGATTGAGGGAGTTTTCGTGAAAGGGCAAAAATTCGATCTGCCGGCGCTGCTGGGGGATGCGAAACTCGCGGCGCGGTACGCGGATGGATCGCTGGTGTTGTCGCGGCTGTGCCCGGTGGATTACCATCGATTCCATTTCCCGGCAGCGGGTGTGCCGGGTGAAACGCGGTTGATCGACGGGCCGTTATTTTCGGTGAACCCAATCGCCCTGCGCCAGCGGTTAGCCTACCTGTGGACGAACAAGCGGACGATCACCGAGCTGAAGACCGAGCACTTCGGGACGGTGATTTGCATGGAAATAGGCGCGACCTGCGTGGGAACGATTTGCCAAACCTTCACTCCCGGGCAGCCGGTGGCGAAGGGCGCGGAAAAGGGCTATTTCGCCTTCGGCGGCTCATCCACACTCACGTTGTTCGAGCCTGGAGCGGTCCAGTTAGAGGCCGACCTTCTCGCAAACTCAGCCCAGCAAATCGAACTCTACGCGCGGATCGGCAGCGTGATGGGTCGCACCGCTTGACCTTCTAAAAATTCCGCACACCCTACGGCACTCTTACATGCTCAATCCACTCACGAAGCTCGAAGAGCACGCGCGCGAAGCACTCAAGCCCGTGTTAGAAGGACAACTCTCGCCGGGTGAGCGGATCGCCCATTACAAGAAATTCTTAAAAATCGAGGAGCACCGGATCTTACTCCATCACCGGTCGGGAGCCGGTGGCCTTGAAATTGCCCGCGCTCGGGCGGCTTTGATCGATACAGTCATCAGCTCCATTCTTGAAGCTTCGCTTAAAAACTGCGAAGGCCAAGTGCCGCCAATCGCGCTCGTCGCCACCGGTGGCTACGGCCGTAGCACGCTCAATCCGAGGTCAGACGTTGATATTCTTTTCCTCCTGCCACGAGCCTCCACCAAGCTGCCGCTGCCGCTTCAAGAACTCGTCCAAGGCGTGCTCTATCTGTTATGGGACATGGGGTTCAAAGTCGGCCACGCCTGCCGCTCGATCCAGGAATGCATCGAGCAAGCTAAGCTCGACCCCGAGAATAAAACCTCGCTGATGGACGCCCGCTTGATCGCCGGCGACGCCGAATTGTTTGCGCAATTCCAAGCTCGCTTCCAGAAAGACTGCATGTCCAAAGGGCAAGCCGCATTTTTCGACCTCCGTCGCAAGGACTTGCGCACGCGCCATCAGAAATACTCCCGCACCGTATTCTTGCAGGAGCCTAACGTGAAGGAAAGCTGCGGTGGCATGCGCGACTATCAGAACATCCAGTGGGTCGCCGAAGTGAAACGCGGCAGTAAAAATCTCAAAGATCTCGTGGATGCCAAACTGCTAACCGTCTCTGCCCACCGCGAGCTTGAGGAAGCCTACGATTTCCTCCACCGCGTGCGCAATGAGCTGCATTATCACGCGGACAAAGCCACCGACCAGCTCACCCTCCAGCTTCAAGGCGTGGTCGCCACCGCCTTCGCCTACCCGCAGAAAAGCATTCTCCGCAGCACCGAGGCATTCATGCGCGACTACTATCGCCACACCCGTAACATCTATCAGCACACCGGCTCGCTGATGGAGAGCTTCCAGATCGAGGAGGAAAACCTGGCAGATACCGGCATCCGCTCGTTTCTAACATTCCGCAAAATGAAGCGCGAGGAGTTCGATGGCTTCATCGCCCGCGAGGGCCGGATTTATCCCGCCAACCCGGAAATTTTCAAGGAAGACAGCGGACGGATGATGCGGCTTTTTCAGCATTGCCAGCTCCGCGGCCTGCGCCTGAGTCCGCCCATCCGCAAGCTGGTGAAGGCGCACTGGGAGGACATCGACCGCCCATTCCGTTACTTAAAAACGAACCGCCAGACGTTTCAAGCCATCCTCGAACGCAAGGGCGACGTCGCGGCGATCCTCCGCCAGATGCACCGCGTCGGCTTCCTCGGCCATTATTTGCCGGAGTTCGGTGCGCTGGATTGCCTAGTCCAGCACGAGTTTTTCCACCGCTACACCGCAGACGAGCACACCCTGCGGTGCGTTGAAATGTTAGACCAACTCATCGCCGAGACCGATCCACGGCGGGAAATCTATCGGCGGTTGTTCCTTGAAATCCAGGACGCCTACGCGCTCTATCTAGCAGTCATTCTCCACGATACCGGGCGTGCCGAAAACGTCCGCGAGCACACCGACGGCTCCGCGATGCTTGCCGCGCGGCTGTGCAGCCGCCTACAAATCCAAGGTGCCAGGCGGACCTTGATCATGTTTCTGGTGGACAACCACCTGACGTTTTGGCGCACCGCCACCACCCGCAATCTCGACGACCCCGAGGTCATCGAGGAGTTTGCCAAAATCGTTAAAACGCCCGCCAATCTCGACGCGCTATTCCTATTTACCTTTGCCGATTCTAACGCCACCTCGCCCGATGGCTGGACTGGCTGGAAGGAAAGCCTGATGCTGCAACTCCACACCGCGACCCGTAATTTCCTCGAAGGTGGACGTGAGAAATACACGCGCAAACTCGATGCCGACAGGCTCGCCCTGCGCGACGAAGTGCTCGGCGTCATGCGCGAGGACTACCACCCGGATGTGAAGCACCACTTCGAGCGGATGCCGGCTGCTGCCTTTCATTTCCGGCAAGCCGCCCAAATCGTCACGCAAGTCCGCAGCGTCCGCCATTTCCTCCAGCGCGAGGCCGCCACCTCCGATCCCTTTGCCTCCTGCATCAAGTGGATCGACCATACCGAGAGCGGCTACACCGAGATCGTCGTCGCCACCCGCGACCGGCCCTTGCACTTGGAGAAAATCTGCTGTGCGCTCGCCTCTGAGCAAATCAATATCCTCTCAGCCGACCTCTTCACCCGCACCGACGGCATCGTCGTCAACATTTTCCGTGTCTGCACCACCAACTTCGAGCCGGTGTCAGACGCCGCCACCCGTAAGCGATTTCTCGCGACCTTCGAGGCCATCCTCATCGCGGAAAGTTACGATCCAGAGAAATTCCTGCGGCGCCGGGTCAATTTCCTCAAACCCCGCGCCGACCACGGCATCAAGGTGCCCGTCCGCGCGTATGTTAGCAACAAGCTGCACCCCACCTGCACCACCGTGGAAATCCAAGGACTCGACCGCATCGGTCTGCTCCACGATCTTTTCAACACGATCAATCAATACGGCCTGAACACCGCCCATGCCCGGATTTGCACCGAGAAAGGCGTCGCACTGGACACGCTCTATATCACCACGACGGATGGCCAAAAAATCCATGATCCAGAACTTCTCAAGCAGCTTGAGGAAAAATTTTCCCACCTCATCTCCCGCCCCGAGATTCCTGGCTGAGTGAAAACCCGAATTTTCGCAAGATTCTGCTTGGCAATCCGCAGCGGATCTTGCAGGTTCCGCGCCCGCCCGTTTCCTGGGCAAATGCACCAGACGCTCCTATCTCATGTCCGTATCTATCCGACTCAACCGCAAGGGCACCAAAGACCGCCCTTACTATAAAATCGTTGCCGTTGACAGCCGCAAGCGCCGCGACGGACGCTTCATCGAGCAGCTCGGCACCTATGATCCCCTTCTCGAAGGCACCAATTTCACCATCGACCTCGCCATCGCCGACAAATGGCTGGCCGTCGGAGCCAAGCCTTCGGAAACCGTCAACAGCATGATCCGCAAAGCCCGCACCGCGGCCGCTGCGACCGCTTGACCTTCGGTTCAACTGAATTTTAAAAAAGCCGTGTCCCTGCAAAGGAACACGGCTTTTTTGTGAGGTTGTTTAGCTCTGCGTTCGATGTTCGATGTTCCCTCCCCCATCCCCTTCGAGCAGTTCATGGCCGCGGCCTTGCACGATCCGCAGCACGGCTACTACGCGCGGCGTATCACGGCGGTCGGTCGCCGCGGAGATTTCACCACCGCCCCGATGCTCTCGGAGGCACCCGCCCGCGCCATCGCCGCGTGGGCTTGCAAGGCACTGAGTGAAACCGGTTGCCGCCACCTGATAGAAATCGGGCCGGGCGAGGGAACGCTCGCCGCCGCCGTGCTCGCCCGCCTGCCTTGGCACATCCGTTGGCGCACCCGGCTGCATCTTGTAGAAACCTCCACCCCGCTCGCTGCTCGCCAGCGCGAGCTGCTGGGGAGCCGCGCCACCTGGTATTCCGGCATGAGCGAAGCCCTAACCGCGTGCGGCGGGCGTGCGGTTATTTTCTCTAACGAGCTGGTAGATGCATTCCCATTACGCCGGTTTCAAAAAACCACCGCAGGCTGGCAAGAACTCGCCGTTCATTTTGACGCACAACGCCGCGCCCATGAATCCCTGCTTCCCCCTGCCCCGCTGCCGGATTCCTCCGGGTTTCTAGCAAGTCATCCCGTCGGCCAGTGGATCGAAGTTCACGACTCCTATCGCCGCTATCTAGCCGAGTGGCTGCCGTCGTGGAAATCCGGGCGGCTGCTCACCATCGACTACGGCGCGACGGCAGCAAATCTCTATCACCGCCGCCCCCGTGGCTCCGTCCGCGGGTATCTGCTCCAGCAGCGGCTCGAAGGTCCGGCGATCTATGAGAACCCCGGTCGCCAGGATCTAACGGCGGATGTAAATTTCACCGATCTCCAAAACTGGAGCCAGCCGTGGGTGAGCGAACAACGACTCACAAGCTTCGCAGAATTTCTCCAAGGCTCGGCGGACAATCACGGCCTAACCAATGACCACGGCGCGGGCGACGCGTTTCTCGTCCTCGATCAGGAGTGCTAACCGTGGAAATTGCGCGCTCAGTTGCCACCTTGTCCCCGCCTGCGTCCGCCGCCCCAGCCTTCGCGGCCTTCGACGATCCGTTGTTTCACGTCATCCGAGAGATCGGTGGAAGCCTCGGCATAGGCTTTCGCTGCTGGAGCATCTTCGCGCATCCATTTCATAATCGTTCTCGTCGTGGCGCGCTCGCGGTCATCTTGGTCTTCGATATTGGCCGCGACCTTGACCAACTCGGCGGGTGCCGTGGTGGTGTTGCTCATCACATAGTCTCGCAGTGCGCTGTCACGCACTGGACCTTTGGGAAATGAGTATGCGTAGTTCAGTGCCGCCACCGGATTCTGGCTGGTCCAAGTCGGCATCAACTCACGCATCCCGTCGCTCTGGGCTTTTTCACTGTCCTGTTGTTTGAGAAATTCTGCGGCAGCCGCGAGATCCTTGCGGGCGAGATCCTGCACCACGTCCGGGATCAGGCTGTCCTTGGCATCTCCCGCTTCCATCAGGCTGACTTGTTTAGCAGCGGCTGACGGATCGGTGTTAGAAAGTCCGCCGATGGCCGAAGCCAATGCCTCGGCACGATCTTCCGGTGGCAGCGTGCGGATCCACGATTGGGCATCGACGAAATCGAGCGCGCCATATTGGGCGGCCACCGAGCGATAAGCACCCGCACGGTCGCCCTCGTCCATTTGGCCGATCATTTCCGCCGCTTTGTGTGGATCACTCTTGGCCACCTCGCCGATGACTGAACTCATGGCTGAGCCTTTGTCAGTGATTAGAGAAGCCGCCCATGCCAAGGCGGCAACAGGGTCTTGGCGAGCCCACTCACTGGCGATGATCGAGGCACCGTTTTGACCGCCTCCGGGGCCACGACCGCCCATCATGCCCATCATCCCGAACTCGCGGGGATTTTCCTGATAGTATTTCGCGGCATTCGCTGGGTCCACGCTGGCCCAGCTTTGGAGAATGGTCGGGCGCACAAAGCCACCCGCCATCCCCATGGTGTTAGAAAACGCCATCGCCGCGGTGGGATCGACTTCTGACCACCGCCCGAAAAGCAGGATCGAGGCCATGATCCGCTCGTTCATCGGCAGATTGTCCAGCTTGGTCGCCTCCTCGGCGAGCTGCTCAGGAGTGAGGCGGGCGTAAAATTCTAGCAGTGCTTGAATGCGGTTAGAATTGCCCGGCATTTTGGCGATCTGGACCGTGCTTCCGGCACGAATCTTTTTCGTCGGCTCGGCGGAGGTCGCCTCGTGGCGGCTCGACGAACGCGTCCGCTGGCCAGCCTCTTCAAGCGCCGGAGCTTGTCCGCCCAAGTCCGAACCTTTTCCAGAAAGATAGCCGCCCGCAGCACCGACCACCAACGCAGCGACAGGGAGAATCCAGGGATTTTTCATAATTTTAATGAGAGTGGTGTCAAAAACCGCCTTATCTCTCGATGGTTGCGCGGTTTTTTCCGGCGAAGATTGTTAGACCGCACTCTCCTCCGCTAGACAAAAGTTTTCACAGCCTTGACATTTTCAGGCTCATAAGTGACTTCCCTCCATGGCCAAGAAATCAGCACCCATCAAAGACAAACTCAACAAGACCCAGATCCTCGATCAAATCGCCGAAAGCGCGGAACTCAGCCGCAAGCAAGTGGCTGCCGTCATCGACGGGCTAACCGAAATCATCGAAGCTCACATCAAGAAGAACGCGGTCGGCGAGTTCGTCCTGCCGGGCCTCATGAAGATCAGCACTGTGCGCAAACCCGCAGTCAAGGCGCACAAAGGCATCAACCCCTTCACCAAGGAAGAAGTCATGTTCAAGGCCAAGCCTGCCACCACAGTCGTCAAAGTGCGGCCGCTCAAAAAGCTCAAGGACATGGCTCTCTGAATCTGGACATTTAAACAAGTGACCGTCAATGCGGCTCCCCGGGTCTCCCGGGGGGCCGCTATTTTTTAGCTGCTGTTAGTCCGTGCGCCTCATGTGGGAAAAGCCGGGCCATCTAACATTGACCCACCACGACCACGACCCAAGTTGTTGGAGTCGCGTTTAAGGCGGATTACCCGGGCAATTCCACCGGGGCCGGAG
>JAYTEI010000111.1:0-8628 GCA_043735445.1 Akkermansiaceae bacterium
GTGGCATGGTGCAGAGTCGGGGTGAACAACGTCTTCCGCAGCACGGAAGCGAAACCCAATCCGCACCATGCCACAACTCTTGTTACCCGGAATGCCCGAGGGGGCAATTCGAATCAAGCCCGTCGTAAGTCGTCTTTCCAAGGACCACCAGGTGACCTGGTTTCTCGACGAACTGACCACTACCAACTATTGCCATCCCGAAACCGGCCACCGCGTCATCTAGCAGCTCGTCTGACCCACCCAGCCAGACCTAAAACGCGCCAAATCATTTTCCGCCCGGATCAGGATGTCTGAACTTCCAAGTCGCCACCTACACGCTCCATTCCGATCCGGGAATCGCTCCCGGAAGCTACACCATCAGCACCAGCGGAGTCGCAGCCATCGACGACTCGTTCGAATCTATCAGCCTCAATCAGGCGAGCGATGGTGCACCGTCGTCCCGGAACCCGGCACCGCCTTGCAGCTAGGTCTCGGCCTAGCTGGAGTCGCACTGCGCCGCCGCAAGCCTTGAAACAGGAAAGCCGGTCGGGATGAAACCCGACCGGCTTTGGGGTGGATCAACCAATAGGCGGTCAGTCCTTGATGTCCATCGAAGCATAATCGCCGTCTTTGCGGCGATAGACGATGGTGAGGCAGTCGCGGCGGGCGCTCTTGTAGAGGACGAATGGCCGATCCGTTAGTTCGAGCTGCATGATGGCATCTTCCTTGAACATGGTGCGGATCTGATAGTTCTCAGGGTGGACGATGAATGGCTCTGGATCGATCTCCGAGTCTTCCGGGTGATCCAGGACTTCTTCTTTGAAAAACCGTTCTTCGAGGTAACGGATCGATTCGTTGCGATGCGGGCGGTGCTTTTTCATCAGCCTCGTCTTGTGCTTGCGCATCCGGCGGGCAATTTTTTCGATCGTCTCATCGAGTGCCGCATACATGTCCTTGCCCTCAGTGTGGGCCTCGATGGTGATGTGATTGGCGCAGAAAAGAATGATTTCGGCAATGTGCCGGTTTCGTTGGACGTCGAGAATGGCCTTGGCCTCGATGATACGCGGGTAGTCGAGGTGGAGTCCCTCGATCTTCTTATGCGCGTGTTCGCGGAGGGCATCGGTCACTTGCTCGTGTCTCACGGTGACAGTGATCGGCAGATTGACGTTGGCAGTTTGCATGGTCGGTATTGGTTTGTATTTGGGTGGGTGGATGGCAGTTCTAACTGCCCTATCCGTCGTGAACCTTGGACCAAATCCACCGGGAACGCCACGCTGTTCTTCGGAAATGTTCCGCTTGATTTGCCGCAGGAAAAATGAATGCCGCCGACGGGGGCGTCACCTAGTTGCGCGATAACTCGCTCTACTTGGGCCGGGTAAGCTCCTCGAAGGACGAGCCTTCGGTGTCATCCGCCGCAGGTGATTTGCGGGGTGACACTGGGGCGGCGGAAAAAAGCTCCTTGAAGTTGTCCAGGGGATCGGAAACCGGGCCGCTGAGCGTGAGGGTGAGCCAGCGGAATCCATCCTTGGGTGGGCCGAACATCGACTTCAATCGGGAGGTGGGCGCTGCGGCAATCATGGCCTCGGCAAGGCCGACTTGGAGATTTCCGCTCAGGCTCTGATTGGCGGCGATTGAGATTTCCCCTCGCAGTGCCATGCGGTCTTTGCTTTCCATCCGCAGGTCGCGAAGGGTGACGATGCCGCCTTCCCGGTGGATCACTCCGCCGGCATTATCCTCGAAGACGGGATGCACAAACCATGGATCTTCACCCAAAGTTTGGGATAGCCCAAACAAGAACGGAAATCCCTGCACCTCGATTTTCGAAGTGGGGGAAACGCGAAATGAAACATCGAGGCTCGGCGAAGTATTCTCGGTCGGCAGAAACGAGAGATAGTTAGAATCGGCGACCGGCAAGGAATCAATCCGGCCTGAAAAAAGGCGACCCAGCGCAGGTCCGATGATGCCGGAGAGTTGGAACGCATCGAGTTTAACGGCCAAGCGCGAGGGTTGGTCGGGTTTGTAGGGATCCACCGTGCCGGAAAATTCAAGCGCCCCACTGTTCTCAGTTTCATGGAGGACACGCAGGCCGATGATGTCGGCTGCGGTCCCGTGGAACTCGATGAGCGCCCGGTCCAGCCGCAGTTTCGGCCAGCCGTCGATGGCCAGTGCGCCCTGATAGAGACTCAACTGCGGCCGTCCGCTAACTGTTTCTGGAGACAAGGATGCCTCGGTCTCAGTGAGCTTGATGAGCGGTGCCGCCGGATTGCCCAACGTGGCGTCGAGCTTTGAAAGCCGGTAGCGATGGAAGCGGATCGGCGATTCTCCGGTGGGCGCTGGGAAATTCCGCAATGCTTGGCCGGGACTGGGGATCCGCAAGGCGAGTGCGCCATAGTCGAATAAGACTTCCTCTCCGGTCATGGATTTCCCCAAGAAGCTCGCGGGGGAAATTTCCGCGCTGAAGCCCCGCAATGAAAGGCTTTTCAAGACATTGCCAGCGGGCCAGGCGAGCGTGAAACTTCCGGCGTTCGCCGTTTTCGGGTTCATCCGGAACTCTTGTAGCTCGATGGCCGCGCCGCTCACTCGTTCGATCTTGCGCACCAGACCTTGGCGGAATGGGCTGCTGTTTGCGTAAATAATCGCCCCCCCGATGACGAAGGCGGCGATGAATAACAGAATCAGCGCGGCTGCCACCTGCACGATGCGGGCGCGGCGGGTGCGATGGCGGACCTCCTTGTGAGGTTGGCTGGAGCGGCGTTTCCGCTTGCGGACTCGGATGGCCTGGCTGCCGTCCGAACGGGTCACAAGCTCGCCGTCCTCGGGAGTCTCTGAAGGTGCGCCCTTCAGCCGATCCATCATTTCGTCAATGGAATACTTCTCGGGCTCGCTAGGGGCACCTGACATTTTAACAACTGGAGGAAAGCAATTTAAGCTTGGATCAACGATCCCGATAGCGTCGCCCCGTCGGGTCCATGAGTTCCACGTTGATGAGGAAAATGATCGCGGTGGTGACCGGCTGGCGCGCTTGGCTTTGGAATAAGCGCCCGATGATCGGAACACTCCCCAAGATCGGGGTGTGATCCGCGACGTTTTGCACGCTTTCCTGAGTCAAGCCACCGACCACCAGGCTTGCTCCGTCTGCCACATCGACGCTGGTGGTGAACGATTGCTTGCTGAAAATTGGCATCAGTATTTGGTTCTCAGTGAGAGTGACGGTTTGAGTGCTTAGGATGCCTTGCTGTGTCGAGTTGATGGGGCTGCCGTAGTTCACGAAGCCGTCAAACTGGACGAACGAGGGATTGAGGGTGACGTTGACAAAGCGCTTATTGACGTCTGCGACGGGAAGCACTTCCAGCGTCATGCCGACATCGCGAGTCTTGAAAGCGGTGGGCGTGGCCGGGGTCACTGCTTGGGATTGGCCGCCGCCGCCGAAGATGCTATTGCCGCCGCCGCCAGTGCTGTTGGGCAGTTCGGGCGGCTCATACTCAGAAGGGTAGATGAACTCGCGGACCACTTTTACCGACGCCGATTGGCCGCTGCGGGTGACGGTGGAAGGCTGGGCCATCACATCGGTGCCCTTTTTTTGGTCGAGTCCCCGCATCAGGGTCTGGAGGGTGGCAGTGTCGATGTTGCCGTAGCCGCCGACGATTCCAGGTGCCGGGTTGCTGACTTGGCGACCGCCAGGATTGTTGATTAGATCGTCGATGGAATTTCCAGAAATGGCGTTATCGCCGCTGCGGTTTCCTGAAGTGATGGGATGGCGAGTGTAGGTGCCCAAGGGCAGGGCGATATCATTCAGGCTCCGACCGCTGCCTGCGGTGCCGCCGCCGAAATTCAGCCTAGACGATCCCGGGACCCAGCCCGCGCCGCCAAAGCCGAGATTGTCGAGGAGCCAGTCGAACCCGAGCTCTTTGAGGTCGGTTTGCTGCACTTTGATCATGGTCACACTGAGCGATACCATGACTGGCTCGGTCTTGGTAAGTGAGTCCACGATCTGGCCGATGTAGTCCAGATTGTTAGCCGTGTTGACGATGCGGAGGGTGTTCGTGGCAGGCGAATAGCTGGCGTCCGCTCCCGCAGGAAA
The DNA here is from genome assembly GCA_043735445.1 of Akkermansiaceae bacterium. Taxonomy (GTDB): domain Bacteria; phylum Verrucomicrobiota; class Verrucomicrobiia; order Verrucomicrobiales; family Akkermansiaceae; genus Luteolibacter. The sequence goes on from JAYTEI010000111.1 coordinate 4,061, forward strand.
GGCCACGCCTTGTTTGATGAGTGCTTCCTTGGCCCCGAGGCGTTGGGCTAGCAGACCATCGCTGGCAGGCGTTTTTGCGAATGGGTCCGCTGAGGCAGTCTCCTCGGCAGCGCCGTTGCTGATGCTGCTGATGAAATCCGGCGGCACCCGGTAGTTCCGCGAGATCAGTGCGTCGGAGCCTGCGCCGGCAGCGGTAATGATCACCGAAAAGTCGTCCGTCGTGAACGAGGTGTGGGTGATGGCGGTGATGTATTTGAGAACTTGCGAAAGCGGGACGTTAGATAACTGAAGATCAAAGCGGACGCTGCGGACTTTGTTTCCGGTAGGGGAGTCCGGTGCTCCAAGATTGACCGTGAAATTCACTCCCTTGCGGCTCGGATCCTGTTCGAAGGTGTCATTTTCCGCAGCGCGAAGACGCATGAATTCGAGCGCTTCTTCCAGCGACGCTTGGTCGAGAGAGATCTTTGGAATGATGATGCGGTCGAGCTTGTTTTTAACAGAAACGGCACTTTCCTGATAGGTTCCGTCGGGGGAATCGGTGAGTGATGGTTCAATCGCTTGGGGCGGCACTTGCAATTCCCATTCTTTATCCACTTGGCCTAGCAGCTCGGCGCGGGAGTGATCGTAGGCGGCTTTCTGATAGTCGCTTTTTGCCACCGCGATTTGCTCCATCCCGCGGCGTGCGGCGGAGTTCGTGGGGTCGATGCGGAGGACGGCCTCGTAACTGGATTTCGCCTGATCGTAGTTTCCAAGGTTGTAAGCGCCCTCGGCCGTGTAAATCAGGCGGCGGACGGAATCGACGTCCTCGGTGAATTTTGCGGTGAGCGCGGGATTGGTGCGGATCGGATCGTCGAGCTGGCCTCGCATCGCGAGTGCGCCGGGGTTGTCGGGTGCCACCGATTTTACGAGCACTTTGTCCACGGCAGCCTTGGCGGCAGCCACGTCACCATTGCGGGAAAGGAAGCGGGCTTGCTCGACGGAGGCTTGGGCATAGCGCGCGGTGGCGGCGGCCCGCAAATCGGCGGAAATGGGGGCGTTAGGGATCAGCTCGCGGGCACCGGCGTAGGCCTCGCTGGCCTCCGCGTAATTCCCGGCGGTGTAGGCTTCGTCGCCTTTTCGCAGCAACTCTTGGGCTTCGTCGATCGCGAGATTGCGGCGGGAAACTTCGGTCTCGGCTAGGTTTGAGCCGCCCCGGGGTTCACCGGCTAGCAATGGAGCGATCAGGCAGGCGGTGGCCAACAAGGCGGCACGGCCACGGAAAGGTGTAGTGGGTTTGAAAGTCTCCATGCGAATGGTTGCCGCGACGTATAGTGGCCTTGGCGGGCGATGCTAAGCTTAAAATCTGGAAAATTCATCTTTTCGAAAGCCACGGAAATTCCAGTTGAATCGCGATGCTCCGGCGGATCACCGGAGGCTGCCGGAAGTGGAGGGAGAACTTGGTTTCGATAAGCTTGCGGACCCGAGCAATCAACGGCAGGAATGTGTTCATGGGAAAAGTGTTCACATGAACTGATAGTCTGTCAATGCTGCGATTTCGAAACGCCGAAAAGTTCCCTCGCGGCAGCGGCGTCCTGTTGGATTTGCAGGCGCAGCGCATCGAGTGAAGGGAATTTCAGCTCGTGCCTGAGGTAGCTGTGGAAACGGATTTCGAGTTCCTCGCCGTAGATTTCTCGCGCGAAATCGAACAAATGCACCTCGAAGACGCGGTGGTCTCCGCCGACGGTCGGGCGCAGACCGAGATTGGCGACGCCAGTTAGATTGCGGCCATCCGCGAGCTGGGCATGGACAGCCCAGACCCCGTCAGGGGGAAGCTGGGCCTCGCCGGTGGCCAGATTCGCGGTGGGAAATCCTATCGTCCGCCCGAGTTTTTTGCCTTCCACGACGGTCCCGCTCACGCTGTAGGGGCGGCCGAGCATTTGCTCTGCGGCTTCGAGATTTCCATCGCGGATCGCTTGGCGGATGCGCGTGCTGCTGATCCGCTCGCCGTCGTGCATCACCGGTGGCACCGACTCTAGCTTGAACCCACGGCGGCTCGCTGCTTGCTCGAGGAAAGTCACATCGCCACTGCGATGGTGGCCAAAGCGCCAGTCCTCACCCACGGCGATGGTTCTAACGGGCGCTGCCGTGAGTTGCGCAATAAACTCCGCCGCCTCCATTTTCGCGAACTCCATGTCGAAATGCAGCGGGATGAAAAGTTGCAGGCCGAGGTCGCCGACCACGCGGGCCTTGTGATTCAGCGTTTCTAATAAATTGGTAGGAGCCTTGTTAGGAGCGATCACCCGGATCGGATGGGGATCGAATGTCAGCAGCCCCGCCAGCCCGCCGTCGCGCGCCGCAGCCTCTACCGCACGCGCGATCACCGCCTGATGACCGACGTGGACGCCGTCGAAAACTCCCAGTGCGAGATGCAGCGGGACACCTAGCGCGGGCAGGTCTTCAAGGCGTTCTCGAATCAGCACGCCGCTGGGATAACGAAGCCGAGTGGCCAGTTCAAGCCCTACGCGACAGGATGTCACGGGCGCTTGAAGCGCGTCTGAAATTCGCAGTGCGGGTTCCGGTGGCGCATGATCCATCCTTGCCTTGGTCGGCGGTTGCTGCTCGTTTCCTTGCCATGCGCATTTTGATCACCGGCGGTGCTGGCTTTCTGGGTTCCCATCTCTGCGAACGCCTTCTCAACGAGGGCAATGAGATTATCTGCCTCGACAACTTTTTCACCGGCCGGAAGCGCAACATCGCCCACCTTCTAACCAACCCGTATTTCGAACTCGTCCGCCACGATGTGACCGAGCCATTTAAATACGAGGTCGATCAAATTTACAACCTGGCCTGCCCCGCCTCGCCGCCGCACTATCAGCACAATCCGATCAAAACCACTAAGACTTCCGTGATGGGCGCGATCCATTGCCTCGGCCTCGCGAAACGCACCGGCGCACGGGTCTTCCAAGCGTCCACCTCCGAGGTCTATGGCGATCCCGATGTCCATCCCCAGCCGGAATCGTACCACGGCAACGTCAATCCCATCGGCATCCGCGCCTGTTATGATGAAGGCAAACGCTGCGCGGAAACTTTGTTTTTCGACTACCATCGCCAGAACCAAGTCGATATCCGAGTGGTCCGCATCTTTAACACCTACGGCCCAAGGATGCTGCCCGACGACGGCCGCGTGGTCTCTAACTTCATCGTCCAAGCACTCCAAGGCAAAGACATCACCATCTACGGCGACGGCAGCCAGACCCGCTCGTTCTGTTATGTGGATGACCTGATAGAAGGCTTCATCCGCCTGATGAACCACCCGACGCTCACCGGCCCGGTCAACATCGGCAACCCCGGCGAATTCACCATGCTCCAGCTCGCCGAACTCGTGATGAAAAAGGTCGGCGGTCCCTCGGAAATCACTTGCTTCCCTCTACCCGGCGATGATCCGAAACAACGCCAGCCCGACATCACGCTCGCCCAAAGCGAGCTGGGATGGCAGCCGACGATTTCCCTCGATCAAGGACTCGATGCCACGATCAGCTACTTCCGCAAGCTTCTGGCAGACGGCTGATCCGGCTTGGTTAATTTCTGATAATCCGTCCCGTCGCGACTCGTATCCGGGTGTCTCATGCTCAGATTTTTCATCCCGCTCTACTTGGCCCTGGCACTCATGCCGTCGCAGGCCGGTCCCGAATCCGGCACCAAGCCGAGCGCCGCATGGATTTGGAAATCCGCCACGCCAAGCGACAACGAGAAAGTATTTTTCCGGCGCGAGTTCGAGCTGCCGCCCGAGGTGGTCAGCGCCTCCGTCACGGTGGCCTGTGATGACTGGAATCGCCTGTTGGTCAATGGCCGCGAACTCGGCATGGCAGGGGATTGGCAAAATTCCCGGACCTATGACGTGCTGCCCGTTCTCAAACCGGAAGGCCGCAATGTCATCGCCGTGGAAGGCCGCAACATCGGCGGCGCGGCCGGCATGGCGCTGCGTTTCCGCGCCACTCTCAAGGATGGCAAGAAGCTCCACGTCGTCTCGGATGCGAACTGGCAGTGCTCCAACGAAGCGCCCGAAGGCTGGCAAAACCTCGATTTTCCCGCGGCGGTCTCATGGCCGAAAGCCGTGGTCATCGCGAACATGGGCGACGCTCCGTGGGGCGCGATTCTGCCACCGGAAGTCGTCGAAACCGGAATGCCGCCGAATTTATTAACCAACCTGCCGCCCATCAAAGGTCCGGGTCACGAGTGGACCATCGACGAGGTGGTGAAACTGGCGGACAGCGGACTCGATGGCCGCAACAAGGAGCACGGCAAGGACCTCTTCCGCGCCGCGCTCTGCGCCGCCTGCCACCGCTTCGGCAACGAAGGCGGAGCCGCCGGTCCCGACTTAACATCGCTTGCCGGACGCTTCATCGTCCGCGACCTCGCCGAGGCCATCCTCGATCCCAGCAAGTCCGTCTCCGACCAATTTGCCTTCGATCTCATCACCCGCCAAGACGGCACCGAAGTGACCGGCAAGATCATCGAGGAAAAGGCCGAGAAATGGATCATCGCCACCAGCCCCTTCGATTTCACCCAGACCACCGAGATCGAGCGCA
>JAYTEI010000112.1:0-3936 GCA_043735445.1 Akkermansiaceae bacterium
CCAACTCGCCCTACCCATCCGTTCCGGACTGCGGGCCGACGCCCGCGAGGGCAACTTTGTGTGCCTTTCCGTCGCAGACACCGGTCATGGTTTGGAACCCGAATCACTCCGGCACCTTTTCGATCCCGACACCCCTGGCAACCGCCGCGGCACCACCGACCGTAGCCTCGCCACCGCAGATGCCGTCGTCCAGCGCCACCACGGCTGGATGGAAGCCGAGAGTGAACTCCACAAGGGATCCACCCTCCGCTGCTTCCTCCCTTACACCCGTGACCGGGAGGAAATCTCAGCCCTCGCCGAGCTCTCCCGCGCACTCTCCGCCGAACTCATCGCCTCCTGCGAAATCGCCCAAAAAAGCATTTTCAGCCCCGACCCGACTGATGCCGCCGCCGGGACATCCAGGCCCAAGCTGCTCATTGTGGATGATGAACCCATCATGAGCCACTTCCTCGTGCAGAAACTCCGCACCCACTTCGAAGTCCACGCCGCCACGGACTGTGACCAGGCCATCGCCCTTTGCCGCCTCCTTCTGCCGGACGTCATCCTCTGCGACATGATGGAATCCGGCAAGGACGGCATCTACCTCGCCCGGCAGTTGCAGGCGGACCCGGCCACCGCCGTGATTCCCATCGTCATCGTCACCTCGCAAGCCGGCGAGGAAACCAAAATCAACTGCCTCGCCGCCGGTGCCAGCGACTTCATGGCAAAGCCCTTTCACCTCACCGAGCTGATGGCACGGCTCAACAATCACGCCACCGCCCACCTCACCCGGAAAAGACTCCTCCAACAGAAAATCGAACTCGAGGCAGCCCTCGCACAGATCCACAACACCGAGACTCTCCTCGTCCAGAACGAGAAAATGGCGATGCTCGGGCGGCTCAGCGCAGGTCTCATCCACGAGATCAACAACCCGCTCAACTACGCCAGCCAAGGCATTTACATCATGCAGTCCGCCAGCGACAAGCTGCCCGCTGCCCAGCGCGAGGACTTCCAGGAAATCCTCACCGACATCAAGGACGGCGTGGACCGGGTGATCAAAATCATCTCGGACCTCCGGAGCTTCACCCGGGACACCAGCAAGGTGAAGAATGTCTTCGATGTGCAAACCGCCGTCGATACCTCCTTGAGATTCTTTTCCCACCTGCTCAAGGAGGGAGTCCGGCTGGAATTGGACTTCCCCTCACCCATCGCGGCTTATGGCGACATCAACCAGTTCGTCCAGGTCGTGATCAACCTCGTCCAGAACGCCATCGACGCCATGAGCGGCAAGCGCTACCCCGAGGGTGACGGCCCCTCGATCCGCATCACCGGCCGGGATCAGGGACGGACCTCCGTGATCCGCTTCCGGGACAACGGCCCCGGCTTGCCCCCGGAGGTGCTCGACCGGATGTTCGAGCCATTTTACACCACCAAGGACGTCGGAGTCGGCATGGGCCTCGGACTCTCCATCTGCCACCGCATCGTGACCAGTCACGGAGGCAGCATCCGGGTGGAAACCGGCATCGGAGCCTTCACCGAGGTTATCCTCACCTTCCCGGCGGTTGAGGAATGGCCGTGACGACGCGGAACGCAGGCGGAATCCATCAGGTGAAAGTTTTTTGCAGGAAATCGCCCGGCAGGTCGGTATGCCGGGGCATGATGAAATCAAATCAATGGTTGGCGATCGCCGCAGCACTCGTACTGCCGGCCTTGGGTCAGGAAGTTCCAAAAGTGCTGGCGATCGGCGCACAGGCCCCGGAATTCTCGCTGCCGGGGACCGACGGCAAGACCTACACCCTCTCAAGCTTCAGCGATGCCAAGGCGCTGTGCGTGATTTTCACCTGCAACCACTGCCCGGACTCGGTCGCCGCCGCCGCCCGCACCGAGCAGATCCATCAGGACTACAAGGGCAAGGGCGTCGCGATCGTGGCAGTCAACAGCAACAACCCCGGCAGCCTGACGCCGGACGAGCTGGGCTATTCGCCCTACAATGACTCGTTCGAGGAAATGACCCCCTTCGCCAAGGATTACGGCTGGACCTTCCCCTACCTCTATGACGGCGCGAAACAGGAATTTGCCACCGCTTGCGGCGCGCAATCCACCCCGCACCTGTTCCTCTTCGATGCCGGGCGCAAGCTGTGCTACACCGGACGCATGGACGACGGCGGCCGCAATTCTGGCGCGGTGGACAAGAGCTACCTCCGCGACGCGCTCGACGCCGTGCTCGCCGGCACCGAGGTGAAGGAAAAAATCACCCGCTCATTCGGCTGCTCGACCAAGTGGCTGTTCAAGAAAAGCAACGTGGCCGCCGATCAGGCGAAATGGGAAAAACGCCCCGTCACCGTGGCCGATCTCGATGAGGAACTTTCCAAGAAAGTCCGCGCCAACGGCACCAAGAACGTGCGCCTGATCAATTTCTGGTCCACCACCTGCGGCCCCTGCGTGAAGGAATTCCCCGACCTGGTGGAAACCGGCCGCCGTTTCCAAAACCGCCCCTTCGATTTCATTTCCGTCAGCCTGGATCCCGTCGCGCTGCGGCCGGCGGTCACCAAGTTCCTGGAATCCCGCCATGCCGCGCTGCCCGATCCCACCGCGAAATCGTTGAAGGAAGAAGGCCGCGCCACCAACAACTACCACTGGACCGGCGGCAACCCGGATGCCATGGCCCAGGCGATCGACCCCGAGTGGTCCGGCGCCTTGCCACACACCGTCCTCGTCGCCCCCGGCGGCAAGATCCTCTGGCGGCATACGGGCGAACTCGAAATCGTCGAAGTCCGCCGGCAGATCCTCAAGGGGCTGGAGTGAAAATGTTCCGCCCGCCGGATCGCATGCTTTGGAACATTGGATTCCCGATTGGGGGCGCACCGGCTCGCGAAGAGCTATCAGCTTGCCGCTTCCTGAATGCTGGATTTGATGTGGGGGACCGCAGGAAAACATGAACGGGTGCCATTCGGGTCAGTCCTTTGTTTTCCATATTTTCTCATACTTTTTCAGGATTTTCAGATCCTCTTGGCTCCGTCGGATGCGGTTCACCAAGCTGCTCACGTAAGCACCGTGCCCCATCGCCAGACGCTCGGCGAGCCAATCGTTCCCCACGGTCGTATTGGCTCGGACGATGGCCGCCAAGATCACTTTGTTCCGGTCCCCTTTCTTCAGCAACATCAGATCGGCCCGGTCCGTGGGCACGCCTAGGGCGGCACCCATCAGGACGATGATTCTCTCGGCTTCCTTCTCGTTGTGGGCGCGGACCGCTTCTCCGGCGTGACTGCCCTTCTTGCGGATTGTGGCCTGCGCCTTGTCCATCAACCCCAGCAGCTTGTCCTTGAAGGTTTCCTCACCCAGATACCAACCCCGGCGCAGCGCTTCCATCGCCGGTTCATCCACCTTGCCTCCATCGTTGGCGGCCCGCTTCTCAAGCCAGTTCACGTATGAAATCCGGCCCCGCCGGTCATGGCTCAAGCGGAACGCGTCGAGCACCCGGTTGAGTTCCAGCCATGCCGGCGGGACCCCTTTCGCGTAGTGCCGCAAACTGCTCCAGCGGAAATCTGCCAGCTTCCCGCGCGTTCCGCCCGCCAGCCCGGCCCGTGCCGGATTGAGGTGAATGTAGTCCGCCACGACCTTGAAGTATTGCGCGTCCGATGCACGCTCGCCGGTCACCGGCACTGCCTTGTAGCGGCCCTGGAACACATGCCCGCGCCGCTGATGGCGGCGGTTCCATCCCTGGCTGAAGGTTCCTAGCAGCACTTTCATCCCCGAGGACAAATTCGCCCCGGGCGTTTCCAGCAACAAATGGAAATGGTTGACGATGATCACCCAGGCATGCACCCGCCAGCCGTGGCTCAAACAGGCCCGCTCCAGCAAGCAGACGAACGACTCGTGGTCCTCCTTGCCGATGAAAAGGGGTTTTCCTCCGTCGCCCCGAGCCATGACGTGATACACGGCTCCCGGATATTGGAA
>JAYTEI010000113.1:0-3929 GCA_043735445.1 Akkermansiaceae bacterium
CTGGCTCGCTCACGGACTCGAACTCTTCGGCCTCGGTGCGAAGACCCACGCCGGCTACGGCTGGTTCCAAATCATCTCCGATGGCAAACCGGTGTTCGCCGACCGCTTCGAGCCCCGGCTCTCTCCTGTCGAATCGTTCCTCAGGAACTGGGGTGGCAAGCCAATCAACAGCATGAACGCGCGAGGCTTCTCCAAACTCGCGGCCGACTTCGACAAGCCAGCGCTGATGAGTATTTTAGAAACCATCGTCCCGGGCAAAACGGCGGACTTCAAAGACCCATTCTGGAACCCGTTCAAATCCGACCCCGTCGGCAAGGCACTTTTGGAAAAAATCCGTCCCCAAATCTGATTCCACCATGCAGCACGCCTCATTCAAACTCGCATTCATCTCGCCCGCTTTCGTCGGCGGCGCGTTTCCCAAGCGGGAAGACCAGAACGGTCCCGTGGCGGAACTCCGCGCCCCTTCCATCCTCGGCCAACTCCGCTGGTGGCACCGGTTTCTTGGAAAACAGGCGTCCGAAGCCCGCATCTTCGGCTCCATTGCGGGTAATTCAGGCACCGCTTCGGGCTTTGCCGTCCGCGTTCTCAACGCACCTGAGCCTGTCCAATCCGCAACCACGCCCCAATCGCTGGGATTAGCGCACTCATACTTCCTCTATGCCCAGGAAATGGACAACGGAATCAACTTCCGGGCCGCATTGCCCGCAGACTCGGGTTTCGATCTCATTCTGATCAACCGCCGTCTTTCGCCAGCCGACTGGAACCAGTTGATTGAAACCACCACCACTTTCGCATGGCTGGGCACTCTCGGGAATCGCTCCCGCCGGGGGTTTGGTGCCCTCTCGATCCGGGAAATCAACGGCAAGATAACCTCATTGCCGGACCCGGCCAGTTTGCTATCCCCGGAGACGGCCTGCTCATTTCCTGACAACTTCAAGCCCCGCGACACCTTCGCTTCATTTGCCACCGAGGCCGGCAACTGGCTTCGAGAGGCCAGAAAGTCGCTGAAGGATTCCGGAAAAAGAAAATCCGACTACTTCGGAAGCATTGCCGACCAAGGGACGTCCCGCCTTGCCAGTCCGATCCTGCTCAGACCGTGGTGCAAAGACGGTGAATTCCACCTCTTGCTCGTCGGTCCAAAGCATCTTCTGATCGAAGTCAGTCGCCCCCAAAGCCCGGAAGGCCAGCCGCCGATGGAGCCGCACTCCAACGATCCCGTCAGCGCCCTCCTCACACCACCATTCACGTTTCCCTCGATCGCAAAATACCAGGCCCAAGTCCAGGAATGGCAAAACTCCGGGCGTCCGGACCTGGTCGTCCGCTTCGTCGAACTGACCCAGGAACCCAAATACGGCGGCTTGAGAAGCCAGGCGTGGTATCCAAAATCAATTCCTTAAAATGGCTCCCGCCATCGCTTAACTCTGCCACCAAGCCCCCCGCCATCTTGACAAGGCCTAAAACCATAGCCAACTTAGCCACATGAAAACCGCCAACATCGCCACCGCAAAAAACCAGTTCAGTCGGCTGATCGATCAGGTGAAGCAGGGCGAGACGATTGTCATCACCGAGCGCAACCGACCGGTCGCGCGGCTTCAGCCGCTGGCCGCAGGCGGGACGCCGCTGGATGCCCTGCATGCCAGCGGCCTGTTGAGTCCTCCTCAATCCTCCCTGGATGTCCCGGCGTTCCTCGCCGCGCCCAGACCCACCATGGCAGCCGGAAGCAGTTTGCGCGACGCCATCCTCAGCGAGCGGGAGGACGGGCGATGATTTTCTGGGACAGCTCCGCGTTGGTCGCCCTGTTGGTGGAGGAAACGGAAAGCGCCGCCCGGCGCACCCAGCTCGAAGGCGATCCGGATCTCGCCGTCTGGTGGGGCACCCCCGTCGAGTGCGAATCCGCCCTTCAACGCCGCCTGCGCGAGGGTTCCCTGTCCGCCGACGATGCCAAGCTCGCCCGCGAACGCCTCGCCGATCTCGCCGCCGCCTGGCATGAGGTGAACGCCACCGCCGCCGTGCGCAAGCTGGCCCTCCGTCTCCTCCGCACCCACCCATTGAGGGCCGCCGACTCGCTCCAACTCGCCGCCGCACTCGCCATGGAAAACGCGGGCGTCCTCAACCTCCGCTTCGCCTGTGCCGACCAGCACCTTGCCACCGCCGCCGAGCTGGAAGGCCTCTCCTGCCTCTGATTCACCTCCCCGCCGGGATTCCAAGTCTTCTCCAAATCCTCACGTCATTCTCACCCCACCAAACCAACCCTCATCCGATCGACTTCGTGAACGGCGGATTCTGACACATATCGGAACTCATCACTCGCTTTGTCGCACTCACCCAGGAACCCAAGTTTGGCGTTCTGCGCCAACAAGCCTGGTACCCCAGGCCGCATTGATTTTCTTTCCACCTTCCTCAATCACTCACCCCTTTCATCTCCCACCCCATGTCCTCGCCCATCCAGTTCTACCGGACCTTCCAATCCCTCATGCGGGACCACGGCATCCGCCATGTCCTCACCTCCGGCATGGCCTGCGTGGAATACGGCATCCAGCAAAACACCAAGGACACCGACTGGATCGTCCACCCGGACGATTTGGAAAAACTCGTCGCCATGCTTTGCGAATGCGAGCGCGGTCTGACCGGGAGGAATTGGCGCGTCTCCTATCGACCGCTCTTCGGCGCTCCCTTCCTCAAAGAATACCACCGCGGCGGCTGGACCACCCACATCGCGATCCATGACGCACCGGGTTCTCCGGAACACCACCTCGATTTCTTCGGCCAGCCGCCGCGGGTCCGTTTTGAGGATGTCTTCACCGGCGCTGTTGAGAACCTGGCCCATCGGCGGGTCGTCGCGCAGATGAAAAAGACGGATCGCGACAAGGACTGGCCGATGGTCGAGGCCCTTTGCTGGCAAATGGAAGACGACTGGAATGCAACCCTACATCTTCGGACGCCGACACGACTTGTGGAGATATGGCAGCGCTGCCCAGACGAAATTAAACCCGCATTAATCGTCCGCCGTCCCCTTCTTCAAACGCTTGAAACAGGAGGGATCAGCCTTGCCAAGGGCCTCGCCATCGAGCGGCTGATCTGGGAGCAGGTCAACAAACAGCGCTACCGGCGGTACCAGCATGAGTGGAAGGATTTTCTCCGCCGTTGGAGAAGTGATTCGGATCATGAGTGGCCCGTTTCCTTGTCGTTTGCAGATCAACACGAGATACTTTGCAAAGCGGTGGTGCGCCACCACCTGCCCTCCAATCCTTTGGGTGGGCAGGCCGCACGGCAGGTGCTGATCGAGTTGGCTTGGCAATCCGTGGTCGAGGTGTTCGATGGACAACAAACCCTCGTCGAGCAACTCACTCCTCCGCTTGGAGATTTATTACCATGAACTCACCGCGTCCATCCGCCGAACCGGTGTTACCGGAAGCCTACTATGAAAAACTCGCCGAACTCCTCGGCGACGACAAAGCCCGTTGGGCGCGTCTGCCCTACGACGAGCGCATGAAGGAACTCGAATGGTATCACGCCAATTTCAACACCCCCGACGACCTCTCCCCCTGGCCCGCCGAACTCGACGGCGGCGTGGACCGCCCTTGAACAGCTGTAGCGGCGGTCTGTGACCGCCGTTGATGGCACTACCGACTCGAATGCTTATTTCCCCTAACCATGTCCTACTCCACACTCGTCCTCCCCGCCGGGATTCCTCTCTAAACCTTCAAGTCATTCTCAGCCCACCAAGCCAACCCTCATCCGATCGACTTCGTGAACGGCGGATTCTGACACATATGAAACCCATCCTCATCAGCAAAATGGCTCCCACCATCCTCATCTTAACCGTCGGAACCGGAACTGCGGGATCCCAGTCGAATCTGTCCCAAGGGTTGGCGAACACCATCCGGCTTCGCCCGCCATCGGGCTTCTATCTGGTTCCCAGCACGACT
>JAYTEI010000114.1:0-1699 GCA_043735445.1 Akkermansiaceae bacterium
TAGCGGCCACGGGTGGGTGGAAATTGAAATATCATCGGATTGTAGCCGGGATTCGCGATATCGTCGGCCCCGCTGTCCCACAGAGTTCTCCATGGTCCCTCCATCCCGTCGTCCGTCACCTCGAATCGAAATTTCACCGGAAATCCACAACCCGGACCTTTGATCGGCGCATCGCCGCGGGCTGCCACCAACCGGATGGATTCGAAATCGCGCGACGTGCCCAGATCGATGGTTGCCCACGTGGGCTTGGTGGGTCCGCGCCTAATATCGCCGTGCCAGCCAAGGCTGTTGCCCGCCACCGGTAGTTCGGGCGGGCCTAAAGGAGACTGGCCGTCGGTCAGGTAATTGATGTTCCACCCCACCTCGCCGTCGATGCTGAAATTGGCAGATAGACTGGCGGTGCGCGCGATGTTCCGCTGTCCTTGATAGACCATCACCTCGGCCAGTGAAAAGAACCGCACGTATTTCCCCGGCAAGGTGGGGAGAATCCGGGGAACGAAGCGCAGCGAGGTGATCCCTTCCGCCATGACGTCCAGGAACAGCGGCTCACCGCGCCGCAGGTCGAGCCGTGTATCGGCGATTTCCGCGAGGATGAAACGCTTTTCCCCGCCCTGCCGGGTGGCCTCGATCCGCATGCTGATGGGGAATCCGTAGTTCGACCTCAGGCCGCTCTGGGTGGTGATCCGGGTGGGGATCATGGCGATTCCGTCGATCGTCTGAGGGTCGTTCCAACGCATTTCGAACCAATGTTCTTCGGACTTGAGGCTGAAATTAGAGTGAAAGCCATGCGTCCCGCCGGCATCGATGTCGGACATGACCGGCAAGTTCCGCATCTCACCGTCGATCTGCCGGAGTCGCGCTTCGATTTGTTTGAGGCGTGGGAAAAAACGATCTGCGAACCCGCGGGTCCCCCCGGCTCCTTCCCGGGCTCCGACCGTTAGGCAGCCGCAGGAAATAATCAGCAGGAGCAGTGCGGCGTGTTTGGGAAGGCCCGGCATCGGGACAAGACCCTTCCATGGAAATTTCAAGTTGGCGATCACAGATGCGCCGCTCCGACTTGCTGCGTGTTACTCCGGTTTTTTCGCCTCATCACGAAAGTCAGTGAAGCCGGCGATCTGCGGCGTGGATCTCCCACCGGGACCGTAAACAAAAACCACCATCCGTGATCTCGCATCATGAATCCACTGAGTCTGGCAGATCGGATGCAATAACTCGTCATCAGGAATTCGATAGGCGATATTGACGTCATACGCCTCGCTTGTCTTAGCCGGGGGATCAAGCACCACCCGTGATTGGCTTTTCATGGCAAGTTTTTGTTTCCCTACCTGTCCTCCGACTGCCTGATCGGTGAGGTTATACCACATCATCTGGCCCTTCCGGAATTTTTGCTCCCCCGCATCAATGACCTGGAAGCGAATTGGAATCACAGGATTGGAAGGGTCACCGGAAACAACCAGGTAACAATCGGTAACGTTCTCGGAAACATTGGACATGGGCACTCCAGCAGGAACCTCTTCCGGTTTTACGACCGGCGCTCGCAGGAACCGGAGAGTGAGGTTTCCACCGGCAACGGTGTAAAGTTTCGAGAAATTCATCTCCGGCATATCAACCTCCTGACAGGTCGTGCCGTCATACAACTGCAGCTTCGCCGGAGCATCAGCAGGCGGACTCAGAAACAGAATCCGACAATTTCGTTTAG
>JAYTEI010000115.1:0-3914 GCA_043735445.1 Akkermansiaceae bacterium
ACTCCAACAGCGGCGGCAGTTAGGCTTCGCCCCCGGAGATTCCACCATCCTACCCGTGATCTTTGGTAACAGTTATGTCCTGCAAATTTTCTCGACCCACCTGATGCTCTTCCGCACTGCGGTGAACGAGGACGGCGGACCCGTCGTGGACCGCGTCCAGATCAACGGCAATTCCATCCGCCTAGGAGACACCGGCAAGGCCACCATCGAGATCCGCAGCAACCGCCTCACCGGCGAAATCTCGCTGTTCATCAACGACGAATTCGTCGTCCAGTGGAGCGAAGGCGGCTCGGGCATCCGCGATCAGTCGCGCTACGCCGGGAAGGGTTCCGGCTTCGGCTTCGTGGTGCAAACCGAGGACTCGCCGGTGAAAATTTCCGATGTCATGGTCGCCGAGTGGAATGGCATGCCCGACTCCGCCCGCAGCTTGCAAGTGGACGACCAAGACATTGTCCTGTTAGCCAATGGCACCGATCGTTTTTCTGGACGGGTCGGCGCGTTCCGCGACGGGAAAATCTCCCTCGACGGTAAATACGGCCAGTTCCAATTCCAGTTAGACGACATCGCCGAGATCCGCTTCGCCCGCAACCGGCTCGCCGAGGAAACCGATTTTTCCCCGGACAATCTCACGATCCGGCTCAGTCCGCTGGGCCAAGTCTCCGGCCGGCCGCTCACCGGGAATGCGACCTCCGTCAAGATTCTCAGCCCCGTCTGTGGGGAAATTGACTTCAACCTGGATTCCGCCGTCATGCTCGATTTCCAACCTTCTAACAACATCATTGATGACTGGGATGCAGAGTTCTAACTTGAGACCCTGGCTCGGCCTCGGCCTCGTCCTCGCCGGTGGTGCGCTCGGCGGCCTGCGCGCGGATGATCTAACCTTGGCCGGAGAAGCTCGCCTCACTGGCACGGTTCGCTCGATCAATGAGGCGGGCGTGGTCGAACTAACAAGCGCGCTCTCGCCCGAGCCAGTCCTGCTCAAGTCCGGTGCCGTCGCGAAAGTGGAATTCAGCGCACCCACCACCGAGGCCAATCCGCCGGGCACACTCATCGAGCTGGCCAATGGCGACGTGCTGCCAGCGACCCTCGAAAGCCTCGACGATAAAAACCTGACCGTGGTCACCACCGACGCCGGGCGGCTAACCATTCCACGGCTGATCCTAAAATCCATGCAGCTCGGGATCCACAAGCGCAAGGTCATTTATAGCGGCCCGCGCAATCTGGAAGAGTGGAGCCACGACGGCGAGGGCGCGAAAAGCTGGACCTTCACGAATAAATCACTCGTCTCTAACGGCCCGGCCCAAGCATCGCAAAATTTTGAGACGCCCCAGCAGTTCATTTTCAAGTTCACCCTGAAGTGGCAGGCGAACCCTGGGTTCAAAATCTATTTCGCCGATCCGATCACCCCCAAGGCCGAGGCGCTGGATCGCTATTATTTGCAGTTCAACAGCGCGGGCATGGAGATCAAACGCGAATCGAGCCAACAGCCGCATTACCAAACTGTCATCTTACCATCCGTGAGCCCGGAGAAATATCCTGCGAACCAAGTCGATGTGGAAATCCGCGTGGATCGCAAGGCGTCGCGGCTGCATCTGTTTCTCAATGGTGAACCCGAAGGTTCGGGGTTCGATCCGTTAGGCAAAGCTCCGGTCGGCAGCGGCGTGACTCTTCTCAGCAGTGCGCCCGCCGGGATGAGCCAGGAAATCCTCGGCATCGAGGTGGCCGAGTTTGATAACACCGGCACTCGCCATCGCGCTGAAGACCGCGGCGATCCTAAGACGGACAGCATGATCAGCCGCGACGACGACCGCTGGGGCGGCCATCTAACGGGCATTCGCCCCGGCCCGGATGGCGCAGTGTTTGCGTTTAAGAGCGATTTCCAAGAAGAGCCGCTGGAGCTCTCCGAAGCAGATGTTTCCACCATCTTCTTTGCCAAACCGCCGCAAGACGCTGCCCCCGGCGAGGCCCATCCGTTCGCCCTGCGCTTGCGTGGCGAGGGCTCGCTGCGAGTGTCATCTTGCACCTTTTCAGACGACGCCATCTCAGCCACGCATCCGTTGTTAGGTGCGTTAAAAATCAACCGCGCCGGCGTCACCGCGCTGGAGCGGTTAGACGCTAAACCTGCAGCGAACCCCGACGAATGAACCCCTTTTTGGCCACTGCTGTTATAGCCGCCACCGTCGTGCTGGCCTCGGCGGAGGACGAGGCGAAATCGACCGTGCGTTTTTCCAACAACGACCAACTGTCAGGCACCATGGAGTCGCTCAGCCCTGAGCGGCTGGTGTGGAAATCCCCGCTCTTGGAAAAGCCCGCGCCGTTTTTTCTCAAGAACGTGCTCGATCTAACATTGGCCGCCGAGCAGCCCGATAACAAGTCGAAGCACGAAGCGACAGTGACCCTGACGCGCGGCGATAGGCTCCGTGGCCAGCTCGTCTCGGCGAACGATGAGACCGTGGAACTCGATACTTGGTATGCCGGGCGCCTGAAAATCCACCGCCCGATGGTCACCGACATCCGCATCACCGAGCGGCCGGATTTCAACTATCGCGGACCCACCGGCCTCAACGGCTGGACGCAATCCGGTGCCAAGCCCGCTTGGACCTATCAGAACTCCAGCCTCCGCGCGGCAGCCGGCGGCGGCATCGCTCGAAATGTGAACTTGCCCGACGAATGCAGCATCGCCTTCGACGCGGCGTGGAAAGGCTCGTTCCTGCTCAAGCTGGTATTTTTCTCGGACGACCTCGCCACCGACCGCCCCACCACCGGCTATGAAATGATGATCCAACAGCGCTCGGTGCAACTCCGCGCCTGCAAGGGTCAGCGCTACATCGGCCAGACGCCCAATGCCACCGCGCTTCAGGAAAACGAGAAAGCCCGCATCGAAGTCCGCGCCAGCGTGAAGTCGGGCACGATTTGTGTGTTCGTAGATGGTCACATCATCGAGAAATGGACCGACCCCGAAGTCGCCCGCAACCAGATCGGGCGGGGGATTCATTTCATCGCCATGAACGGCTCGCCGGTGCAAATTTCCCACATCGAAGTCGGCCCGTGGGATGGCGAAGTGAGCCAGCTTCCTGACCCTCAAGCGCCCGGCGGCATGAACCCCTTCGGCGCTCCCGGTGCGCTGGATTCCGACGAAGATGTCGCCCCCACCGCCCCCGCCGAAAAGCCCGCTAACGGGCGGATGGAGCTGCGCAACGGCGACAGCATCGCCGGCGAAGTCGTCTCGATCACTGACGGCATGATCACCGTGAAAACTCCGTTTCGCGAAGTGAAGCTGCCGTTAGAATTGCTCCGCTCAGTCGCCCTCAAGCCGGTGGACCGCGACGAAAGCAAGCGCGAGAACGGGGACGTCCGAGGCTGGTTCCCCGACGGCTCATCCGTCGTCTTCCGCCTAGACGGAGTCAGCGATGGAACTCTAACTGGCTATAGCCAAAATTTCGGCACCGCCCCATTCAAGATCGCCGCCTTCAGCCGCATCGAGTTCAACATCTACGACCCCGACCTCGAAGACATCCGCATGGCGAATGGCTGGTGAGGAGATGGGAGATTGAAGATTCTGCTAGAATAGAGTTGGTATCTCCCCGCTCAACTTGAATATTTAGGACACAGCCTTTCCAGCACATTGCTTTCTATCTGCCCTTTTTCCATGTCCACCGAATCCCACTCTCAAATCGCCAACTTCATCTGGAGCATCTGCAATCTGCTCCGCGGCCCTTACAAACGGAACGAATACCGCCGCGTCATTCTGCCATTCACCGTGCTGCGGCGTTTCGATTGCATTCTCGCGCCAACCAAAGCCGCCGTGCTGGCGGAGCATGCGAAGATCAAGACCAAGCCGTAAACGATCATCCGCCACAAGCTGGAGAGCATCACGGAGCGGCAGTTCTATAATCTCTCCCGGCTGGATTTCG
>JAYTEI010000116.1:0-3913 GCA_043735445.1 Akkermansiaceae bacterium
GTCGTGGCGACGGGCGGAACCTATTCCGACCCCGCGACATGGGTCAATCCATTTTGTGGAGTTTTTATGAAGTTTTTTCAAATGAACTTTAAGTCGTTGGTATTGTGGGTGGAAATTTTCAATGACGGCTCTTTGGAGGGTCGCCAGTTGCATCAACGGGACGGAGCGAGAGAAGAAATTGGTCACGAAGTCGCCACAATGATGCGGTTCGTTTCCCGGAACTGGCGGATGTTCCGTTAGGGGTCCACCAGCCCGTTTTTAGGGAGACGGATGGTGACTGCAAATCCCCCGGCTGGAGGGATGGATGCTGTGGTGCCTCCGCCGCAGGCTTCGATGGCGGCACTTACAATGGCAAGCCCGAGTCCACTTCCTCCGGTATCGCGACTGCGTGAACGATCTGGCCGATAGAATGGCTCAAACAGGCGCGGCAACTCATCGGGGGCAACTCCGGGGCCTTCGTCAGTCACCGTGATCGTGACGCAATCAGCATCTTCAACTGCGGCGATCATAACTTTGGTATCAGAACCGCCGTGAACTTTGGAATTTCGAATGAGATTACCGATAGCCCGGCCGAGCAAAGTGGGGTCTGCGACGACTGTTAGTCCGGGCGGCACGTTGATTTCTGGAACCGTATCGCCTCCTTCACGGGCTACAACTTCGCGAAGCAGAGGCTCCAGTGGGACCGCTTGCCTGCGAGGCTTGCGGTTGCCGGCGCGGGAAAAGGCGAGGATTTCTTCGACAAGCGTGGCGAGTTCTTGAGCGTCCGCCTCGATGGATGACAAGCTCGCTTGGGCAGCATCTCCGAGTTTCATTTCGAGGATTCCAAGCCCCGTGCGGAGGCGAGCGAGTGGCGCACAGAGTTCGTGCGCGGCATCTCCGAGGAAACGCTTCTGACCTGAAACCAAGTGATCTAACCGACCTGCCATGGATTCGATGGCGTGACCCAAGCCTCCCAATTCGTCATTTCCTCGCGCCGGAAGTGAAATTTTGAACTGGCCCGCTGCGATGCGATCTGCAGCTGCTGTTAGACGGCGGATGTAGCGGGTGATGCCCCAGACAAATGGGGTCCAGAAGGCAAGGCTCAGCGCGAGGACCGCCAGGCCACCCCAGAGCCATGGCCTGAACTCGAAAAACATGCCCGAGCCGTCCAAGCCGTTTGCCCGGATCAACAGCAACTGCTGACGACGGGGCTGGCCAGGGGGGGCCGGAAGGGTCAACTGCACACCCGCCCAATAGCCATCGCCATGTTCGCCGCGGAGCAAAAAGATCGGACGACTTGGAGGCTGGAAATCCACCGGGCGAGGACCGGGTCTTGCTCCACCCGGAGGCTCGCGAAACGGTCTCCGTGGTTCGAGATCGTCGAAAGGTGGCAGTCCCCTGTCTTCGGGAAAATCACGATCTAACGGCGGCCTACCATTGCCCAGCGGCGGCGGGCGAGGACGCCCGGGTGGGCCTAACGGCGGCTGCGGAATTGCCGTTTTCGTGCGCTCTAACACGTTCTGAGGAACCTTAAACGGAAAATTCTTCGGGTTCACGAAATCGAAGATGGCTGCCGTGACATTTCGCTTCTCGGCAAGAGGCTTGATCGCGTCGTTCCATTGTGGCCGCGGGAGATCACTAATCTCTTCCTTGGCCGCATCTCCGAAAGTCCGAAGCCGCTCGCCGGCGGAACCACTGAGCAGCGAATCCAACCCGAGGCCTAACTGCCAGCCGACGAATCCGACGAAGGCCAAGGCCAAAATCACCAGATGAAGGAGCAACCATCCGAGCACCTTGGCGAGCAGGGGAAAGTAGGGGCCGGGTTTCATGCTTGGCCGAAGTCGGCGGCTTCGGGTTCGTGCAGAGTGTATCCGATTCCACGGATCGTGCGGATGAAACGCGGGTTCTTCGCATCGTCCCCAAGTTTTTTACGGAGGGATGAAACGTGGACGTCGATGGAGCGATCAAAGATATCGAAGCGGCGCTCGGAAACTTCCTCAATGAGGCGCTCGCGGGTTTTGACGCGGCCCTTGGATTTGAGAAGCGCGGCAAGGATGGCGAACTCCAGGGTAGTTAGATCGAGCGGATTGGCACCCAGCACCACAGTGTGAGTTTCCTCGCAGAGTCGTAGTAGGCCGGCACAAAGTTCGCGCGGTGTGTCATCGTCTATCTGGACCCGCGAACGGCGGGTCACCGCGCGCAAGCGTGCTAGAAGCTCCCTTGATGAAAACGTTTTCGGCAAATAGTCGTCCGCGCCGATTTCTAGGCCGACGATGCGATCCGCTTCATCACCCAGCGCTGTTAGCATCAACACCGGGACATCGGATTTTTTCCGCAGCTCTTTAAGCACGCCGAAGCCATCCATACCCGGCATCATCACGTCGAGAATCACCGCCTCATAGGGAGATGCGAGGGCTTCGGCAAGGCCATCGGGTCCGTTGTGGCGGAGTTCCACCTCATAGCCCATCGGTGTTAGATAGTCGCGGATTAGACCGGCGAGCTTGCGATCATCATCAATGACTAAGAGACGGCGGTGACCTTTGGGTTCCATCATTGGAAATCTATTAACAGGAAGCGCCGCGATGCGCCCACAGGATTTACACAAATTTTACACTTTTGAGGGTGTATCCACACACGAGTCTCACACGGGAGCTGTTCCATCGGCAGTGTTCCTCCTGCGAGGGGCACCCACAACAAACTAACAACCCAGCAAATTATGAAAGCAAACCGCCTCCACTTGTTATTCGTCTTGGCCGCCACTGTCAGCGCCAGCGCCCAAGAACCAAAGCCACCGGTTGTCCGTCGCCCGCCACCTCCACAGCCGTTGTTAGTGGCGCTTGATGCCAGCCGCGATGGCGCACTCTCGCCGGACGAGATTGCCAATGCCCCTGAGGCGCTGGGCGACCTCGACAAAAACGGCGACGGCATGTTGACCCGCAAGGAACTCCTGCCCCGTCCGCCGAAAGACAAAACCAAACAACCCCCACCACCACTTCCTAAAGGCCCGTCGCCCCTGATGGTGGCACTCGACCTCGATAAGGATGGCGCTCTATCAGCTAGTGAAATCGAGGGCGCTTCTTTATCATTGGCAACATTGGATAAAGATGAAAATGGCACCATTTCCCGCAAGGAATTGCATCCTGGGAAGCCACCTATCAAAACAGACGCGTAACTGTGTTCGCGTCATTTAAAATGGCCTCAAACTAACCAAAGCCATGAAACCACTGACCATGCAATGGATGCTCGCCCTCGTGGCGAGCGTCACCGCCTCGGCCCAGCCACCGCCACCGCCGCCTCGCGGAGATCGGCGACCGCCACCCGTGCCGCCGCTGATCGCCGTCTTTGACACAAATCGCGACCGGGAATTATCCGCCGACGAGATCCAAGCTGCGGCGGATGTCTTGAAAAAATTCGATAGAAACCGGGATGGAAAAATCACCTTGGAGGAACTGCGCTTGCCACCTCCCAATGGCAAACGGGACCCGAAAGACCCACCGCCCGACAAACCACCGGTCCCGCCCTTGATCGCGGCGCTGGATGTCGATCACGATGGCACCATTTCCCCGCTAGAACTCGCAGACGCTCCTGAATCTCTCAAGACGCTCGACAAAAACGGCGATGGCGAACTTTCCCCTGAAGAACTCCGCCCCCACGGACCGCCGCCTCGCGCGGACGATCCAGGTGGCGAGGGCCGCCCCAAAGGCCCGCCCCCTGGTGAAGAAGAAAGTGGCGCTGGAGGAGTTGAATAAATCACTCTAACATCCGCTCTCGTCCCGGTCCGGCCTCTTTGGTCGGGCCGGGATTTCTTTGTTAGCCACTCACTCAAGCTTCATCCCAAAAGCCATGGATCTTGTCGATCTCACGCCGGTCGCGCTTGGTGGGGCGGCCCTTGGCGGCTTCCTGTTTCGCCGTGTGCCAGAGCTTCAGCGCCTCA
>JAYTEI010000117.1:0-8564 GCA_043735445.1 Akkermansiaceae bacterium
CGTGAAAACACTTTTTCTCATGCTGATGTTAGCGCTTTCCCTCGTCCGCTTGAATGCTGCGGTATTCGCGCTGGACGGTGTTCTGACTTGGGAAATCACCGAGCCGCGCTGCACGTTCAAGCTCAATGGCTCCCTCACCAACAACACGCCGGGTTCCTCGGGGACCATCAAGCTGGTGCTGTGGGCGACGCCGGGGGCGTTTCCATCGCCGGGCTTCATCGTCGGGGAAACCACGCTCGGAACGATCAGCGGCGGTGATCAATTCAGCGACTTTGAGGTGAAGACCGTCTCCAAGGTGGCGGCGGTTTCTGGACCCTTTCATTTCACAATCGCCCTCGCCGAATACACCGTCGATGGCTGGAGAAACCGGTTGGCCGTGGACACTGGAATCCGGGAATTGGTGGCGGGAAAGTTTAAGGATCAGAAGAAATGGACGCTTCCTAAAACGACCGTCACCCAGCCGTTTGGCCTCATGAAGTCCGGCGATTTCATCACGCTTAACCTGAAGGCGAGCGCGCTGCTGAACTTATTTCCCAGGGCTTCGCAATTGAAGACGACGCTCGACGCACAATCGGCATCCAAGATCGTGGCAAGAAATCCCTTCGGCAAACGGACGCCGACTTATCTATACAAGAGAACCACCGCCACCTATTTAAAGAAGAAAGTCCCGGCCGGGAGATTGACGTTAGAATACCCGGCTTCGAGCAGACTGCCCAAGGCCACTGTCATCATTACGCTCTTTTTTCAAGGAGGTTCTGCGGGGACATATAGCAGCGAAGAAAAAACTGAGGCGGGCACTGAAATCACTTGGGGTAGCTTCTCGTTATAACTCTTGATGTATCCTCTATTTCAAAATGCTCTCGCCAAGCGCGCTGCTCTGCTAGATTCACATACGAACGCCGTGCGCCTCATCGATGGCAGCGGCGACGGCTTGCCGGGGTTGATTCTAGAAAACTACGCCGACCGTTGGCTGGTCTCGACCACTGGCGATCATCTCACGCCGGCAGTTAGGGAATGGATTCGCGATCAGGGAGTATCTTGTTATTGGAAACGGCTCGACCAACATCAGAAAGAATCGCCACTGCACCTATCAGGACCGGCGGTGAATGAGCCGTTTATGATCTTGGAAAATGCGATGGTATCCGAGATCTCATTCCAGTCCGGTTACTCGCAAGGGATCTTCCTCGACCAACGCGAAAACCGCGCAGAAGTCCGCCGCCTGATGGCACCCGGACTGCGTTTGCTCAATACCTTCGCCTACACCGGTGCCTTCTCGGTCGCCGCCGCGCTGGCCGGTGCGGAGACCACCACGCTCGATCTATCACAACCCTACCTCGACTGGGCAAAACGCAATTTTACCCATAACTCGCTCGATCCCGCAGCACATCATTTCTGCAAGGGCGACACCTTCCACTGGCTCCGCCGCTTCGCCAAACAGGGCCGCACCTTCGATGGCATCGTGTTAGATCCACCGACGTTCTCGCGGGATGAAAAGGGCAAGGTCTTCCGCGTCGAGGAAAACTTCGGCGAGCTCGCCGCCCTCGCCGCCGACCTCCTAACACCCGATGGTTGGTTACTATGCTCCACCAACTGCCGCAACCTCGGACTCAATGAATTTCAAAAGCAACTCCGCCACGCCATCCACCGCCCGCTTAGCCCCCGCCATTCTAACATGCCACCGGACTTCACAGATGAGGCTTATTTGAAGTCTGTGTGGCTGAGGTGATCCCTGTCCGAACGCCAACTCGCCGCTGTGAAGGGCCAGGACATTTCAGGATTGAACCACAGATCAACAGGATGCACGCAGATGGAAGAAGGGATTCAAAATGAATTCGGTCGCTTCTATCCACCGGTTCATCCTCAAACTAGGTTCAAATCCTTCTTATCTGCGTGCATCTCGTTC
Organism: Akkermansiaceae bacterium; assembly: GCA_043735445.1. Taxonomy (GTDB): domain Bacteria; phylum Verrucomicrobiota; class Verrucomicrobiia; order Verrucomicrobiales; family Akkermansiaceae; genus Luteolibacter. The sequence goes on from JAYTEI010000117.1 coordinate 1,904, forward strand.
ATCTGTGGTTGGAAAAATCTAAATCTGATTGCGAGCGGCTGTGACACCGCCTACTGACGGACATGGTCAGCCGCAGCCAACCTGACAGATATGCTAACACTGGTTTTGCCGTGAAAGACACCGCGCCAGAGATTAATGCTATGATCTCCGCAGCGATGATGCATAAGACTCCCGAGGGACCGCAGCTTATGGGTTTCGACAGGATGGCGACTGCTCGCGAGTTGGTGTGGGCCGGTATTGGTAATGACGGGACGGATGGCGAGCGGAGAAACCAGTTTTTCCAACGTTTCCACGGCGTGGCCTGTCCTTGGTAATTCACGCGGGAAGACTCTAATACCTTGGCCACTCCTCCTCTTTCCGAACGACGTCTGCTGCTCCTGCTCGCGGCGGTGCAGTTCACGCACATCATGGACTTTATGATCATGATGCCGTTAGGCCCGCAGTTGATGCGGGAGTTGGGGATCTCTGCACAACAGTTCGGCGGGCTTATTTCCTCGTTCGCGATCACCGCTGGGGTGGTCGGACTGGCGGTGGCTCCGTTCACTGACCGCTTTGATCGGCGCAAGTTGTTACTGTGTTGTTACGCCGGATTCACGTTGGGCACGCTGGCCTGCGGGTTGTCTAACAACGCTGCCACTTTGCTGATCGCCCGCGCCGTTTGTGGGGCATTCGGCGGGGTGAGCGGTGCGACTATTATGGCAATCGTCGCCGATGTGGTGCCGCCGGAGCGGCGGGCGCGCGGGATGGGAATCATCATGACGGCCTTCTCCGCAGCCGCTGCGCTGGGGGTTCCATTCGGCCTCAAGCTGGCGCAGTGGTGGAAATGGGAAGCGCCGTTTCTAGTCGTCGCAACGATCGCAGCAGGGGTGTGGGCCGGGCTTTTTCGAATTCTACCGCCGGTGCGCGGCCATCTAACTGGTGGCAAGTTTACCTCTGGCAAGGATTTTCTCGAACTGCTCCGCAATGGCAATGCATGGAAGGGATTGGCACTGATGGTCGCGATGATCTTCGGGCATTTTACAATCATCCCGTTCCTGTCGCCCTACCTAGTTGGCAATGTAGGCTTGCCGGAAAATCGTTTGTTCTTGGTATATCTAACTGGCGGTGTGGTAACTATTTTCACCGGCCCATGGATCGGCAGGCTCGCCGATCGTCACGGGCGGTTTCAGATCTATGTATTTCTAATCGCCGGAGCTTGCACTGTCATCCGGTTACTCACTTCGAGCGGTCCCATCCCGGTCTGGCAAACGCTGGTGCTGGCGGGGTTGTTTTTCGCCTTCGCCAGTGGTCGCTTCGTGCCGGGGCAAGCGGTGATCTCGCTGGCCGTGCCGTCCACCCACCGCGGCGCTTACATGAGTCTGGTGGCATGTTCGCGGGATCTCGCGTCTGGACTAACAGCCTTCGCCGGAGGCCACATCGTGGTGGTGGGGGCGGGTGGCAGGTTGTTGCATTTCGAACGCCTCGGCTGGCTGGCAATCGGCGCAAGTCTGGTGAGCTTGTGGATCTTCCGCCAGGTGAAATCGGCGGAGTGATGTCCGCTCGGACGGATTGTCACAAAAACGTCACTGACAAGCCGCGAGATTCCCGATTTCATCCCGCCGATGTCAGCCCTGAGTGATCAACACGCGCAATTCGCCCGCAAGCAACTGGCGGACGGCTGCGGTAATCTAGAACACCTGTTATCCGGGCTGATCGACTCGAAGGGCCGGGTCTCCGAGGAAATCCACGCCATCCGCAAACTCGGCAAATCCCTGCGCGGGGGATTCTCACTTTTTCGACTTGGGAAAAATTCCGCGAAGGAAATCCAAGCGATTGGCCGACTTCTATCAGGTCCGCGCGATGCGGTTTCGCGGCTGAACACCTGGGGCAAACTGGGGTGGAATGAGGACGCCGCCGCCACTGCTGCCATCGCCGGCTTGCTCGACCAGCAAACTCACTCGGCCGCGCGCCGGCCGCCGCCAGAAACCATCGCTTGGTGCATCGCTCGCGTCACCACCGCCCGCGAAAATCTAGCGACACTGCCTGCCGAAAATCTAGCTGAGCGGCTTGAACTCGGCCTCATGAAACTCGCCAAGCAAGTCGCCAAGCGCTGCCGCAGCCTCGATCATCGCGGCGAGGAAGATTTCCATGACGCCCGCAAGGCGCTCAAAGCCTACCTCGGGGCACTCGCATTTCTACCAGATGGCTCAGTCACCCCCGCTCCGAAAATGTGCGAACTGGCGGAGCTTCTCGGCGATGAAAACGACCTCGCGACGCTTGCCGCTTGGCTGGATGAACATGGCTTCACCGCCTATTTTCTACCTAGCTTGTGGCACGCTCTAACCGAGTCCCGCCACAAGCTGCGGAAAAAAGCGATGCGCGACGCGGCGCATCTCGTCACCGCCGCCGGTTGATTTCGCTGAAAGGCGGGGAGGGAATTTTGTGAAATTCCCGCGCACTGGGGTTGCGCAGTGAGCGATTTCCTCTATGGAAAGGCCGTCCGCACTTCTCTCATCTAATACTTATACTATCATGCCCGCCCGCCTTGACTTTCGCAGCCGCCACCTTGGTCCCGTCGGTTCCGACCGCGATGAGATGATTCGTGAAACCGGGTATGCGTCGCTTGCCGCGCTCATCGCCGCCGCCGTGCCCGCCGGTATCCGCATGGACACCGCGCTGAGCCTGCCCGCTGCCCGCTCAGAACATGACGCGCTCGCTTGGCTCAAGTCGATCATGGGGAAGAACCAAGTGCTCAAGCCATTCATCGGCCAAGGCTATTATGGCACTTACACGCCCGGCGTGATCCAGCGGAATATCTTGGAAAACCCCGGTTGGTACACCGCCTACACGCCCTATCAGGCAGAAATCGCACAAGGCCGACTGGAGGCGTTGCTTAATTTCCAAACCATGATCACGGATCTAACCGGGCTGGATGTTTCTAACGCTTCACTGCTCGATGAAGGCACCGCCGCCGCCGAGGCGATGAGTTTGGCGCTCGCCGGAAAACCTAAAGGCCGCGCGATTTTTGTTTCAGATAGATGTCACCCGCAGACCATCGACGTGGTGACGACCCGCGCCGAGCCGCTCGGCATCGAGGTGATCACCGGCGACTGGCAAACCTTCGATCCCGCCGCCTGCGACGGGTTGTTCGCGGTGCTGGTGCAGTATCCAGACACTCGTGGCCGCATCGACGACTTCGCGGATTTTTTCGCGTCAGCGAAAGCGGCAGGAGCCGTGACGATCGCCGCGACCGACTTGCTTGCGCTAACAGTTCTGCGCCCGCCCGGCGAATTTGGTGCAGAGATCTGCATCGGGAATAGCCAGCGTTTCGGCGTGCCGATGGGCTTCGGTGGCCCGCACGCGGGATTCATGGCTTGTGCAGATGCGCTGAAACGCAAGATGCCGGGCCGCCTGATCGGCGTATCCGTCGATTCGCGCGGCAAGCCCGGCTACCGGCTTTCACTACAAACTCGCGAACAACACATCCGCCGCGACAAGGCGACATCTAACATTTGCACCGCCCAAGTGCTACTCGCCGTGATGGCCTCGATGTATGCCGTCTATCACGGGCCGGATGGGCTGAAACATATCGCAAACGAAGTTCATGCCAAGGCCGCCCGGCTGGCTGCGTCCTTGAAGAAAAGCGGGATCGCGGTGGAGGACGGCGAGTTTTTCGACACCTTGGTGATTAAGATGCAGGGCAGTGCAAATGCGGTCCGTTTGCTGGCATCTGCGGCAGGCGTCAACTTAAGATTGATCGATGAAGATCATCTTGGAATTTCATTGGATGAAACCTCCGAGGAGCAAGATCTCGCAATGATCTGCAAGCTCCTCAACTCGGAGTTCGACGGCACAGCATCCGTTCCTGAGTGGTCAGCGGGCGTGGCTCGCACGAGCGGTTTCCTCAATCAGAAAGTCTTTAATAGCTATCATTCGGAAACCGACATGTTGCGCTATCTAAAGCGTTTGGAATCGAAGGATCTCGCCCTCAATGAATCCATGATCGCGCTCGGCTCATGCACCATGAAGCTCAATGCCACGTCTGAAATGATGCCAATGAGCTGGCCGGAAGTTGCGCATTTACACCCTTTCGTTCCTGCTGATCAGAGTCAGGGTTATCGCGAAATGTTATCGGTGTTAGAGGGCTGGTTGGCGGAAATCACCGGCTTCGCCGGAGTTTCCCTCCAGCCAAACGCCGGCTCCCAAGGTGAATATGCCGGGCTGTTAGCCATCCGCCGCTATCATCAGTCGCGGGGAGACTCACATCGCAATATCTGCCTAATTCCTGTTTCCGCCCACGGCACCAATCCCGCCTCGGCGGTGATGGTGGGGATGAAAGTCATCGGCGTGAAATGCGATGCTAACGGGAACATCGACGTCGCTGACCTCGCGGCACGCACCGAGGAACACCGCGAAAATCTGGCGGCATTGATGGTGACGTATCCATCCACTCACGGCGTATTTGAAGAAACGATCCGCTCGATTTGCGAGATCATTCATGATGCCGGTGGCCAAGTATATATGGATGGCGCGAATATGAATGCCCAAGTCGGCCTCACTTCACCCGGCCTCATCGGCGCGGATGTATGTCATCTCAATCTGCACAAAACCTTCTGTATTCCCCACGGCGGCGGCGGCCCAGGCGTCGGCCCGATCGGGGTGGCGGCGCAATTGTTACCCTACCTTCCTGGCCACCGTGAGTTGGCTAACAAGGCCGGTGCTGTCTGCTCCGCACCGTGGGGCAGCGCTTCGATCAATACGATTTCATGGATGTATATTGCGATGATGGGACCCGCTGGGCTCACCGAAGCCACCGAAGTCGCCATCCTCAATGCGAACTACATGGCCAAGCGGCTCGCCCCATTTTTCCCGATTCTATATACGGGAAATGAAGGTCTCGTCGCCCACGAGTGCATCATCGATGTCCGCCCTCTATCAGACGCGAGCGGCATCACCGTTGAGGATGTGGCGAAGCGGCTGATGGACTATGGATTCCACGCGCCGACCATGAGCTGGCCAGTGGGAGGGACGCTGATGATCGAGCCGACTGAGTCCGAATCGAAGCCTGAGCTGGATCGTTTCTGCGATGCGATGATATCTATCCATGGTGAAATTACCGCCGTGATCGGTGGTGAACTCGATGCCAATGATAATCCGCTCAAGCATGCGCCGCACCCGTGTGAAACAGTTTGTGGTAACGATTGGCCGCACGCCTACAGCCGCGAGCAAGCGGCGTTTCCCTTGCCTTATCTCCGCCAGCACAAGTTCTGGCCATCAGTCGGGCGCATCGACAACGTCCACGGCGACCGCAATCTCGTCTGCACTTGCGACTCGGTGGAAGCTTATGCAGCGGCAAGCGCCTGAGTGCTAACAGTCCATTCATGAGTTCCCCATCGCCTATCGACTGGACCCTATGGACTGGCGAAATGCTGGCCACGATCTTGTTTGTCATTAAGGACGGACAGATTCTTCTCATCGAGAAAAAGCGTGGTTTGGGCGCGGGGAAAATCAATGGTCCGGGAGGTAAGATTGATCCTGGTGAAACTCCACTGGCGGCTGCGATTCGGGAGACGCAGGAGGAACTTCTTATCACTCCTCATGCGCCGAGGAAGCTGGGTGAGTTGCGGTTTTCGATGTCGGATTGCCCGGACATTCTCTGCCATGTCTATCGGGCAGATGATTACAGTGGGACGCCCACGGAGACTGATGAAGCGGTGCCAGTGTGGTCCGCGCTCGAGGCCATTCCCTATCACCGGATGTGGGAGGATGATCGGCATTGGCTACCTTTGTTATTGGATGAACAGTCATTCCTCGGGTGCTTTGTGTTTGAGGGAGATCGCTTGTGCTGGAGCGAGGTGAGCACTGACATCACTTGGTGATCATAAAAAGGCCGCCATCCTTGGTTAAGGATGGCGGCCGGTTTAAATGATCTATTAGAAACGATTAGAGCGACGCTTTGAGCGAGCTAAACTTGGCCTTGAGATTGGCGAGTTCGGCTTCTGCCTTGTCGATTTGACCGCTCAGTGAAAGCATTGAGCTAAGCGTGGCGCTGGATCCACCCGATGCTTCCCCACCCGCGTTCTTGGCTGCCTTAGCCACTTTAGCGACTTTAGCGACCTTAGGTGCCTTCGGTCCTTTAGCTGCCTTGGCACCTGCTTTGACGATTTTCTTGGCCTTGTTGGAAGAGCCCTTCACGCCTGCAGCTTTAAGCCATGCGATCACGGTAAGTGGTGAAACTCCAAACTTTTTAACAGCCGTGCTTGAGCCACCGCGGCCATTCTCCAGATTGTAGGCAACTACGAAATCGGTGACAGCCTTCTTCTGTTCTGGAGTGTAGCGCGTGCCGGGTTTCACTTTGCTAGCAGCTTTTGCGGCTTTGGGAGCTTTCGCGGCCTTCGGAGCTTTGGGTGCCTTGGGTGCTTTGGGTGCCTTGGGTGCTTTAACAGATTTAGGGGATGGGGCACCGGCTGCCTTTAACCAAGTTGCGACGCTAAGCTGAGAGATGTTGAATTTCTCAGAGGCTTTGCTTTGGCCTCCGCGACCGTTGGCGGCATTGTAGCTCGTTGCGAAGTCGATAACTTCTTGCTTCTGGGCAGCGGTATAGCGGACGCCTTTCATGGATGTTTTTTTGGTAGTAGTGCTCATGACAAAGCGAACCTATAACTCATGAACAAGCTAGCAA
>JAYTEI010000118.1:0-3905 GCA_043735445.1 Akkermansiaceae bacterium
GCTTTCGTCGAGGCGTCCTCCTTCGTCGGGAAAGGCATCGAAGTCGCCCGCGGCGCTTCTTTGTTGATGCGGAACACCGCCGGATTTTCCCAATCCGGCGGTTGGGCAAACGCCGAGGTGACGAGGGTAATTAGAAGCAGTTGGATTTTCATAGGGGATTTTTAAAACTAACGGACGCGCGCCGCAGACGGTCCATGATGGCCACCCCGAGACCGGTCTCGCTAACGGGTTCGGCGATGATCGCGTCGAGTCCGGCTTCGTCAAGCAGCCGCATCACGAAAAACAAGCGGATCGCCGCCTCTGCCAACTTGCCGCTGCCGGGGCTGAGCGCCTCCACCACCTCCCAGTCGTGGAGCGTCACATACGGGCTGTCGTCCTCGCCAGTGTAACTGAGCAGGCCATATTTCTTGCCTTCCTCCGGCACAAAGTCGGCGGGATTCTCTAGTAGAATTAACGGCGTCAGCGGCGCATAGTGGCTTGCAAGCTGGCCCGGAGATTGCGGTGCGTCTTGTTTCACCTCGCGGACTTTTTCCACCCGGCCGTAGTCCTGAAGTTGCTCCTTGGTGATCGGTCCCGCGCGCTGCAGGCGGAAAATCGGCTTCTTCCCTTCGCGCGGTTCTATCGAAATGATCGTGCTCTCGACGCCCTCAGCACACGCCCCGGCATCGACGATCAGCGGGATCCGCCCGCCGAGTTCCTTCATCACGGCGCTCGCGGAGGTGGGTGAAATGCGACCAAAGCGGTTCGCACTCGGAGCTGCGATTGGCCGACCTAACTCTTTGTTCACCGCCCGGAAAACTGGGTGCGCACTTTGTCTAACCGCCACCGTTGGCAGCCCGCTCGTCACCAGATCCGGCACGTCGGGATGCTTGGGTAAAATCAAAGTCAGCGGCCCCGGCCAGAACGCAGCGGTCAGCTTATTCACCGTATCCGCGATGTCTTCCGGCACGATCGCCACGTTTTTCAAATCCCCGCGCGAGGCGATGTGGACGATCAACGGATCGAACGACGGCCGCTCCTTCGCCGCGAAAACCTTGGCCACCGCCTCGGGATTCCACGCATCCGCCGCCAGTCCATAGACGGTCTCCGTCGGCAGCGCGACGATTTCGCCGGCACGCAGCAACGCGCACGCCTCGGTCACGGCTTCTTTCATTTCATCGTCGTCAACTTGGAGAATTCGGGTCTCGGGCACGGCGACCTTGTGCCAGACTGGAAAACGATTGGCCACCCGGATTTTCAATCGCAAGCATCCAGGACTTGCTCGCCGGAAACTCCGCACCGCACTGTCCGCCATGCCGGAGGTGGATCCGGTGAAGTTCAACGCGTTTCTTGAAATGGCCTTCACCGCGCCGCCATCCTCCGCCTATTTCTGGCGCAACTTGATCTTGGGTTGCAGGGCGAAACGGCAGCCGGATCTGCCGGGTCTCTTCGGGCGGATGACTGCCCACCTAGTGGCCACAGGAAATCCGGGATTGCCGTGGCTATACGCCTCCGCCGCGATCTGCCTGCAGGATGATCACCCTGAATTCCGCGATGGATTCGGGGACTTCTTCACCGCTCTCCAGTAAAATCTTGTCGATCCCTAACCGCTCGGGGATTCTTGAAACGAAATCGCCGAAAGCGGCCTCCACCCGTTCATCGCCTTCCACCTCGATCTCCGCCTCCCGCCTCCTGTTCTCTGCTCTCCACTCGCCTTACAATACCTTAGATGACACACGAAAGGTTATATGAAGCCCGAACAATACCTTTGTTGAATCACAAAAGGTTTTAGAAAACCTCAGAAATTTTATCGACCACCTGTTTCAGGGCAGTGCAACAACGGTGAAATGCCAACCTATGAGGCGGAAAATTCCTGATTTCATCAGCCATCTAGCGTCCGCCGATCCTTTACTTAGTCCACGCGTCAGACCATTGGCTCTCAAAACCGGCCATGACGAGATATGCGATTTATTTCCTAGGGCAGGGGATTCGCCCGTTTCAGTCATTCCGTGACTTCCATTTTGCCGCACACGACGGCCCGCTAGCTTTCTAAGCACGCCATTCCCACTAACTGCTAGATATAGCAAGCCATTTATTTTTCGGGCCGTGCTGCCGCGTTTGTGAATGCACTTTTAGATTGATTCCAGCGGACGCTTGGAGTTATTCCGCTAGATGCCCATCCGATTATTCCTCCGAAGCCTGCAGAACCCAAGCCAGAGGATAACAAGGGTTGTGAAGTGAATCCCGATGATCCAAAAAACCCTGATATCGTCCAAAAACCCGGAAGTGTGGACCTCTCGTTCTCGCTCGAAGCCTGTCCGCTGGAATATTCCGTTGCCGTGGGCGGGATGCGTCTCTACCTCGAAAAGGCCGAAGACAACATGGGTGCCCCGGTTTTCCTCAATTACAACTCCGTCGCCAGTGCCAAGATCAGCGAGCAATTGACCACGGATCTCCCAACGGGTGTGACGAAACGCTATGTCATCAATCAGGTCTCCGGGACTCCGATTGCTTTTGATTTTAAAGCCGGAGAGACCGTGATGAAACCCTCGGGGAATGGCGCTGCGAGCAATGCCCGTGCGGAACTCCGCACCGCCACCGGCACCGTCACCACCGATCCCGCCCAAGCCACCAAACTCCGCCAGTATCGCTCGGCGGGAGGCTACATGGAGTTCAGCCTTGCGAATGGAAATATCCTCAAGTGGTCCGGCCCGACGGGCCGCAGTCTGGACTTCCCCGTAGTCTGGACTTCCCCGTAGATCCTGCGACGGGAACCGCCGCGATGGGCCTCGAAGTGCTACGCGAGAACGGGAAAATCCGCCAGGTCAAATCTCCGGCTGGCATGCTCGATGTTATTCCGGATTCCGATGGACGCGGCTATCGCGTGGTGCCTTACCTGCCGTCCGAAGTTGGTTCCAAATCAGGGGCTTTCTATTCTCTTGCGCCGAATGCGAGACCCAAAAAATCCGTTCACATTGTCCATCCTCTCGGAACATCCAAGCTTGTCTCCACCTTCACCGATCATTCTCCTGCAGGATTTCAGGACCGGGTCCGGGTGCTGACATATACCTATGTGGAAACCTTCGATGGCGGGCACGAGTGGAAATTGGCCACCGAGGCGGACGGATTGACTCTAACCAGCAACCGCCACGTCATTTCGGATCATGACAAGCCGGGGATGCGTCGGGTTGTGGGTGAAGTGACGGACGGCACAGGCAAGCTGCTGATTCGCAAGGAGGTTGTTCAGCAGTTCGAAGCGGCATGGAATGGATGGACCGACGTTCAGGAAATCGAAACTCCAGCCGGAGATTCCGCACTTCGGATGGTGCGCAACTACCGCTATGGAACCACGCTCGGTCAAAACGATTTCAGAAAACTGAACTGGCAAATGACCGACACCGGACGGGTCTATGAGTTCAAGTATGATTCAGAGGGACGGATGATTCAGCGCAGCAGCCCATGGCTGGATGGTGCTGATGGAAAACTGTTGATCGAGAAATACGCCTACGTGCCATTCGGCCCTGGAGAAGTCGTCTTACCGGGCGACGAACGCCCGCGGACCACGACCGTCGAGGTGGGAACCTCCGGCGCATCGAACAATCCAGTTCTCTCAAAATCGTATTTCGCAGCCTACAACGACGCTGCCAATGGTGGTTGTCATACGGTGGTTGTCATACGGTGGTGAATGAGGATGCCGCCACGCCGGGCAGTGCCTATGGAAATGCCACGAATCGCCGGATCCAACAGGTGTTTTACGCATCAAGCACGGCACCTGATAGCGGGCTCGGCAGTGTCAGTGGCGGCGGTTTTCAACCACCAAGCCCTACCAATACATTTACTTACACCTACATCCAAAACTCCGCTCTCGTCTATCAAGTCATCGGTCCCGCCCACACCGTCACCAACACTTGGGAACTCGACCGGGA
>JAYTEI010000119.1:0-8529 GCA_043735445.1 Akkermansiaceae bacterium
GAGATCGAAATGGGCATGTCCCACCGTGGGCGGCTGAACGTGCTCGCTAATTTCGTTAGGAAATCACTGACCACGCTGCTCTACGAATTTACCCCCACCTATGAACCCGAGACGGTCGCCGGCGATGGCGACGTGAAATACCACCTGGGTTACGAAAGCATCCGCGAACTCTCCAACGGCGAAGTTCGCGTCAGCCTAGCGGCGAATCCGAGCCACTTGGAGGCCGTCAATTCCATCGTCGAGGGCAAGGCCCGCGCCCGCCAGCGCGTCCTCAGCGACCACGGCGGCGGGGAAATCGACCGCAAGCAAGTGTTGCCGATCTTGCTGCATGGCGACGCCGCATTCGCCGGCCAAGGCTCGGTCGCGGAAGTGCTCAATCTCTCTCAGCTTAAGGGCTACCGCACTGGCGGCACCATCCATCTGATCATCAATAATCAGATAGGTTTCACCACCGCACCGGCCGACGCCCGCTCGTCCGCCTATGCGACCGATGTGGCGAAAATGATCGAAGCGCCGATCCTCCATGTGAATGGCGAGGAGCCGATGGAACTCTACTGGGCCTCCCTTTTCGCCCTTGAATTCCGCCAAAAATTCGGCCGCGACATCGTGCTCGACATGTATTGCTACCGCCGCCAAGGCCACAACGAGGCGGATCAGGCGGCTTTCACCCAGCCGATCATCGCTAAAAAAATTGCGGACCGCCCGACCTTCGGGAAAATTTACAAAGAGCAACTCGTCGCGGAAAATGTGATTTCCCTAGCCGATGTCACCGCGCTGGAGCAAGCGATTTGGGACAAGTTCGAGGCCGGCTATCAGAAAATGCTCGTGCTCCAGGAAGTGGGCGACCGCACCGCGTTCAGCGGCTCTACCGGCATCGACCAGCCGGATTATACGCACGCCCCGGTGCCGACTGGCATTCACCGCGCGACGCTCCAACAGATCGGCCGCGTCCTCACCAGCGTGCCGCCGGAGTTTCATTTGAACCCGACGTTAGAAAAGCGCTTCATCCCGCGCCGGGTCGAGGCACTCGCTAACGGTGGCCCGATCGACTGGGCGTTTGCCGAGGCGCTGGCGTTCGGCTCGCTGCTGCTAGAGGGCACTCCGGTCCGGCTATCAGGCCAGGATTGCCGCCGCGGCACTTTCTCCCAGCGCCACGCCGTGTTCTACGATTACGAAACGCGGGAGCGCTACATCCCGTTGGATAACCTCGACCCGGCGCAGGCGAAATTCTGCGTGCATAACTCGTTTCTATCCGAGTTCGCGGTCCTCGGCTTCGACTACGGTTACTCGCTTTCCTACCCCACCATGCTCACGCTGTGGGAAGCCCAATTCGGGGATTTTTCCAATGGCGCACAGGTCATCATCGACCAATTCATTTCCTCCGCCGAGTCCAAGTGGCAGACCCCGAGCGACCTCGTGATGCTGCTGCCGCACGGCTACGAAGGCATGGGGCCTGAGCACTCCAGCGCCCGCCTTGAGCGCTTTCTCCAGCTCTGCGCGGAGAAAAATCTCATCGTCGGGAATTTCACCACGCCCGCCCAGTATTTCCACGCGCTGCGCCGCCAGAAGCACCGGGAATTCCGCAAGCCGCTGGTCCTGATGACGCCGAAAAGCCTGCTCGGTCGCCCCGAAGCAGTCTCGCAAGAGTCCGATTTCCTCGAAGGCTCCTGCTTCCAGGAAATCCTGCCGGACACCAAAGTTTTCGCCAATCCCGGCGCGGTGAGCCGCATCATTTTTTGCAGCGGGAAGGTTTACTACGACCTCATGGCGCATCGTCAGGAAAAGGCGATCGAGGACGCGGCCATCATCCGCATCGAGCAGCTCTATCCGTTCCACCGCGAGATGATCGGTGCCATCATCAGCCAGTTTTCTAACGCCACGCAGTTCGTCTGGTGCCAAGAAGAACCGCTCAACATGGGGGCTTGGTCCTACATCTTTCCGCGTCTCGAACGCGCCGTCGGCGGTAAGATCCGCTACGCCGGCCGGGGGACCGCATCCAGTCCCGCCGCCGGTTCCAAGGCGATGCACTACCGCGAACAAAAGGCGCTGCTCACCCAAGCCTTCGAAGTCTAACATCGAATCGTTTTTCCCCAACTCTCACCACGCCTCATCCATGTCACTCGACGTCAAAGTCCCCGCCGCCGGCGAATCCATCACCTCCGCCAACGTCGCGCGCTGGCACAAGAAAAACGGCGATCCCGTGCAAAAAGGTGACATCCTCGTCACCCTCGAAACTGACAAGGTTTCCAACGAACTAGAAGCACCCGCCGCTGGCACGCTCGAAATTCTCGTGGGCGAGGGCGAGGAAGTTTCCATCGGCACCGTGATCGCCCGCATCTCCGGGGAAGTCGCCGCTGCTGCCGCTGCCGCTCCGGTCGTGCAAGCGCCCGTGGCCGCCCCCGTGCAAGCACCTGCCAGCGGCGGTGTCCTCGAACTCAAAGTCCCCGCCGCCGGAGAGTCGATCACCTCCGCAAACGTCGCGAAGTGGCGCAAGAACGACGGCGAACAAGTCGTCCAAGGCGAAGTGTTAGTCACCCTGGAAACCGACAAGGTTTCTAACGAACTCGAAGCTCCCGCGTCCGGTCGTTTGAAAATCCTCACCCCCGAAGGCGAGGAAGTTTCCATCGGTGCTGTCATCGCCACGATTGATACCAGCGCCACCGCGAGTGCTCCGGCCCTGGCCGCGCCGACGCCAGCCCCGGTCGCAGCTCCAGCCGCCGTCCCGGCTTCTTCGTTCGTAGTTCCGGCTTCAGCCGGTTCTTCCACGCCAGCCCCGACCCCGGTCTCCGCGCCGGTTTCCGCGAAACCCGATTTCACAGCCCCCACCGCGCCTGCCGAGCGGGCTTCGACTGAGGTTGTTAGCGATGGCCGCACCACTCGTAAAAAGATGTCGATGCTGCGCCGCAAGATCGCCACCCACCTCGTCAACGCCCAGCAGACTGCCGCCATTCTAACGACCTTCAACGAGGTGGACATGACCTCTGTGATGGACCTCCGCAAGCAGGTCCAAGACGACTTCATGAAAAAGCACGGCGTCAAACTCGGCTTCATGTCGTTCTTCGTCAAAGCCGTCGCCCAAGCCCTCAAGGACGTGCCTTCCGTCAATGGCCGCATCGACGGCACCGACATCATTCAAAACCATTTCTACGACATCGGCGTCGCCATCGGCACCGAAAAGGGGCTGATGGTTCCCGTCCTCCGCGACGTGGATCAGAAGTCCTTCGCCCAGATCGAGAAGGACATCCTCGACTACGCCAACAAAGCCAAGGACGGCAAGATCACCCTCGAAGATCTAACTGGCGGGGTGTTCACCATTTCCAACGGCGGCACCTATGGCTCGCTGCTCAGCACGCCCATCCTCAATCCGCCGCAAAGTGGCATCCTCGGCATGCACACCATCCAACAGCGCCCCGTCGCGCTCAACGGCCAGGTGGTGATCCGCCCGATGATGTATCTCGCCCTCAGCTACGACCACCGGTTGGTGGATGGCAAGGAGGCCGTGACCTTCCTGATCCGCATCAAGGACTGCCTCGAAAATCCCACGCGGCTGTTGTTGGAGATGTGAAAACGGACCACGGGATTTATCCCGCCTGCCGCCTAACGGCACTCCAATAAACCCACCCGATCAGCACCGCCTGCAACGGCAGCCGCAGCCAGTGAATCCACTCCGGCACGCTCGTGCCAGCCAGCGGCACCTGGGCCATCAGCATGTGGACATTCGCTGGGAAAACCGCGACTAACAGCGCGATCAAACCCCAGCCCGCCCGCCGCCGCCATTTCGGAAATGCAATTCCGATCCCACCTAACACCTCAGCCGCCCCACTCAGATAGATCAGCCCGAGATGCCACGGCAAATACTCCGGCATCAGTGGCAGATACGTTTCTGGGGAAATAAAGTGGTAGGCACCGGCCACCGTGAAGAAGACCGCGAGGAGGCTGATAGATAAAGTTCGTAACATGTCCGCCCATCATCGCCCGCTTTCCGCCCCGCGCAATAAGGGGCGGGGACGTCCCGTCCCTGCTTCTCCGCACCCTCACACCACCACTTTCCCTCTCCCCCGGCATGTGGCTAACAAGCGCGGACTTGCTTGGCGAATTCCCTCGACGCCTCTCTATCTGATAGATCAATGACTGGGGTGCATCAAGTCGCTGTGCTGTCGGCTCACGCTTTTTTGATCCCTCCTCCAATGAGTTTCAAACCCAGATGGCCCTTCCTCCCTACGCCCACACCCACGACAACAAGCCTCCAGAGAAATGGGAACCCCTTTTCACCCCGTTTGGTGCATCGACCGACCCGTGCCAACGGGAGCGCAGCAAGAAGTGTGAGCCATTTGAACCCGACCACGGCCACCTCAACAAAGTCGCTTGGTGGACCGCCAGGTTCGCCGCCGAAATGTAATCTTCGACGACGCCATCGCCATCCTTACCCACCCCGAAAACGACAACCGACAACGACGCACGCACCAGCCTAAAGCCACCCCCGGCCCCAGACAACCCAAACGCATTTATGCTTCAATTGAATTTCGTTGCCTGAAGTTTAATTTTACCCATATTTAAAAACGTATGACAACCTCACTTTTATCACCTAAATACCAAGTCGTTATCCCAAAAGAAATTCGTAAAGCGCTCGATCTCAAGCCCGGGCAAAGGCTCAGCGTCATTGAAAAGGACGGCCATATTGAACTCCGGCCCATCCTCACCCCAGATCAACTCATTGGGTTCCTCAAAGACAAGGCACACATCCCCTTCGAACGGGAAAAGTCCGACAGCCCCCTGCCATGAACTCCATCTGCCTCGACAGTTCCGCTTGGATCGAAATCACCCACGACGGCGCCAACGCGGCGGCCTTCGCCGAGGCTCTTGCATCCACGGCCCCGGTCATCGTTTCCACCATCTGCCTCTACGAAATCGCCAGATACACCACCCGCGTCGCCGGACAAGCTGCGACCGAGGAGCTTCTCACATTCATCCAGCAGCACACCATCATCCCGGTCTCCGCTGAGATCGCCACCCTCGCCGCCACCCTCGGCACCCGCCACCAACTCGCCATGGCCGACGCCCTCATCTACGCCACCGCCCTAAACCACAACGCCACCCTCTGGACGCAGGACGACGACTTCAAAGGTCTCCCTCACGTCAAATATTTTCCAAAGGCCAAACCCTAATCCACGCGGCGAGAATCCAAGACAACACCCTGAAGGACTTGTTGATCGCAAAGGAGCAGGGACGCCCCCGTCCCTGTTCTCTCATCCAGCCCGACCTCCAGCTCGTCCACAAGTGTCACCCCGCTAACGATTTTTCTCGACGCCTCTCTATCTGAAAGACCAAGGGATGAGCTGCATTTTTTTGTTACCTCGGTAACAGCTCGCGCGTCCTGACTTGCCTACCGCCCCCGCCCCAATGGCCGCTCTCCCCAGATTTTCGCATCCACCGCTCCAGCGCTCCCGGCACGCCCTTTCCCCGGTGCCGCCAATGCCGGGGGCACCCATCGTCGGCGACGCCCGCAGAGCCCTCGAAACCCAGAGCGGTAACAAAATCTCCACCCTCGAAAACCGCAAAGCCCTCGCAGCGCCCAAGAAACGCATTACCCGCAAAAAATCCTGATCGTTCAGAAGAAAAAAACCCTGAATCTCCCAATGGCTTCCCCTCCCTACGCCCATACCCACGCGGCCCATCCCGATCCCAAGGATGCTGGAGAATACTGGGAGCCGCTCTTCACTCCGTTCGGTGATGGGACGGAGGAATGCCGACGCGAGACCTGTGAAAAATGCAAACGTCTGGAGTCTTACCACGGCCACCTCAACAAAGTCGCTTGGTGGACCGCCAAGTTCGCCTCGGAAATGTTCGCCCCGGAGTCCACCCAGCGGAAGTCCGCTTGGGATTGGGGCAATATCGCCGGTCTCTGGCATGATCTCGGGAAGTTTTCAGCAGAGTTTCAGGAACGCCTCAAAGGTGCGCCTTTTCCTGTGGATCACTCCACCGCGGGTGCCCGCCACACTGCCGTATGCCAACCCTTCGGCCCGCTCGTTTCGTATCTCATCGCTGGGCATCACGCTGGCCTCGCCGATGGCAGCAGCCTCTTTTTCGGCGAGCGCGCTAAGAAGGGAATCCCGGATTGGCTCGCCAACGCACAGGCCAGCGGCATCCCTCTCGATCTTGCTCTGCCTAATCCGCCGCTCACTCGCCAGAATGCCGGCAATGATGCCATGGCCTTCATGCTTCGCTTCTTTTTCTCATGCCTCGTCGATGCCGATTTTCTTGCGACCGAGGCATTCATGAATCAGAACCAAGCGAAACTCCGCGCGGTGTGGCCTGACGACATCATTTCAAGAATGCTGCCCGTTCTAGAAAATCATCTCACTACCAAGTTTGCGAATTCAGCAGACACGCCAGTCAATCAAGCGCGCGAGAACGTCCGCCAAGCCTGTTTCACTGCCGCCACGCATGATTCAGGATTCTTCTCGCTCACCGTTCCCACGGGCGGAGGGAAAACCCTATCATCGCTCCTTTTCGCGCTGCGCCATGCCCATCTCCACGGCCATCGGCGCATCATCTACGTCATTCCATTCACCTCCATCATTCGGCAGAACGCGGATGTTTTTCGCGAAGCTTTGGCGGCTTTATCCAAGGAACTCGGTCGCGAAATCGTCCTCGAGCATCACTCGAAGTTTGAGCCGAAACCCAGCACCGAAGACAACGAGCGAGACCTCCACCGCCTCGCGAGCGAGAACTGGGATGCACCCATCATCGTCACTACCAACGTCCAGTTTTTTGAATCTCTTTTTGCCAACCGCACCTCCTCCTGTCGCAAGCTCCATCGCATCGCTCGCTCCATCATCATCTTCGATGAAGTGCAGGCTCTCCCAGCTCGCCTCCTGCATCCCATCCTTCGCAGTCTTACGTGTCTCGTCAAAGATCTCGGCTGCACCGCCGTCCTCTGCACCGCCACCCAGCCCGCACTCGACCTCCGCGACGGATTCACCATCGGCATTCCCCCGCAGGAAATCACTCCCATCATCCAGGATGAAGCCGCTCTCTTCCAGACTCTCAGACGCGTCGAGCCAGAAAATCTCGGCTCGTGCGATGACGAATCGCTCATCTCACATATCCGACAGCACGCTGCGAACGGCTGCCTGCTTATCCTCAACACCACCAGAGCCGCTCAAACCCTTCATCAGAAACTCTCCGCACACCTCACCGCCTTCCATCTCTCAGCGCGGATGTGCCCAGCTCACATCATCCAAGTGCTCGATGATGTGAAGCAGCTACGCGCACAAAATCAACCTGTCGCGCTCGTTTCCACCCAGCTCATCGAAGCCGGGGTCGATATCTCATTCCCCGTCGTTTACCGGGCCGAGTGCGGGCTCGACTCATTTGCCCAAGCCGCTGGCCGCTGCAATCGGAATGGTGAACTCGAAGCACTAGGAGGACTCGGAAAAGCCTATCTCTTCGCGCCCAGCGACCACCCCATCCCTGCCGGACTCAGCGACATCTCCGCCGCCGCCGCCATCACCCGCAGCCAGGTGCTCCCGAATTTCCCTCAAGCCGACCTCCTCGACCTCGCCGCCATCCGCACCTACTTCGAGCAAGCCATCTGGCAAGCTGGGGACAAAACCAAACAATGGGATGATCAAGGTATTGTCTCCGGCGGGATGCCCTGCTTTGCACCGTGCGACACCAGCAAGAACTGGGCGCTCGCTTATTCGTTTAAAACCGCCGCCGAAAAATTCCGCCTCATCGACTCCGCCACTCACCCCGTCTTCATCCCGTGGGGAGAAAAAGGCAAAGCCCTTGGCGAAGAACTCCGCACCCTCGCCAAACAAGGCCGCTCGCCCAACCGAAGCCACTACCGCCGCGCCCAGCAATTCACCGTCCAGGTCTATGAGCACGAATGGATCACCCTCAAACCCAGCCTCACGCTCCTCTTCGATGACGCGATCGCCATCCTCACCCACCCAGAAAACGACTATGACGCCTGTATTGGCCTCAAACGAAGTGGCGCACCAGACAACCCGAACGCGTTCATGCTTTGAAGGAAATCTGAACCCTAACTTCTAATTTGCCCGTAATTCGGATAGCACCATCACGACCACCTCATGTCCGCCATCTCCCTCTTCGAAGAAAAACAAGCGCGCCGCGCCTGGAATGCCGCAGCAGAAAAATGGGTATTTTCCATGGGAGGGGATCTGTCGGCCTCAAGGCATCTTTACCGCCACGTCAGGACAAATTCGGAGCACCTCTTTGTCCCTAGTCCGCAGCTTCAGATCGCGCGACCGAGCCAGCCACACATAAGAAGCGTCGTAAAAAGTCAGTCCGGTCTCTGCTGCCAGTCGATAAATACTAACGTAGTCCAAGCTCTGTTGGACCTCGGCCAGAAGTCCAGCCGTTTTGGCAAGCGCCATTGCCGCATCCTCGTCGTTGAGCTTTCCGAACTTCGCACATTTCCAAGCCACATTTCCAATCTCATAGAAAATCAACTCGTGACTCATCCATTCCGGGTCCGATTCCATGAGAGCCTGCGAAGACTTC
>JAYTEI010000120.1:0-1676 GCA_043735445.1 Akkermansiaceae bacterium
TGTAAATGGCCGCCTGCTCCGTCCGGCAGTGTCTCCATCGGGGATGGCCAGGAGTAAAATGCATACATGAATCAAATGTACTGACTCACCCGCCTTGCACGAATCTCCGTATCTGCAAATTCCAAGAAATCCAACAAAACGACTCCCTCATCGCCGCATGAAACCATCACCCCCGCGTCGGTGATCCTGACCACCAGCCCTGGCAGAGCCTCGTGATTATCTGAAAACACCCTCGATTTCAATTTCTTTAATTTCTTATCATTTATGGTGCTACGGGAATTGGCGGGGAGTCAATAGGCTGGACGGAGGTTTAGTTTGCCCAGGAAGAAGAGAATCCGAATGCGCAGTGACTTGAAGTTTACCAAGCCTCTGGCGGCGTGTTTGAGGCTTTGGATCGTGGAGTTGATGCCTTCGCTGGCGGCGTTGGTAATGTGATGGTGGATGAAGTTGAGCAGGCCTTCGGCATGCTTCTCGATCATCGCAGCCACTTTCTGCACGGGCGTGAGATCTGTCTCGTGGGCCGCTTCCACCCATTTGTCCAGAAATCGACAGGCATGCGTCCAACTCTGGTAGCCCCAAAAGTGGTGGAAATTTTCCTTGAGCGCCCAGGCGGTCGCGGTTTGCAGATCGTGATTGAGCAGCTCCCGAAACTCGATGCCCATCTGCGTGCGCAGATCCAGCCGGGAGCGCAACCAATAGTATTTGGTGCACTTGAGCGTCTCGTCGCCTTGGGCGGTGAGGACGCGGTTTTCCTTGCGTCGCACTTTGTCCACGGCCTCGTTGAGATGCTTGGCCACGTGGAAGCGGTCAAAGACCACGCTGGCCTCGGGCAGCAGATGGCCCACGGCTCCAAGGTAGGCGGGCCACATGTCCATGGCCACGGCCTCAATGCAATCGCGCAGGCGCTGCGGCAATGTTTCCAAGAGCGCTTCCGCAGCCTCCTGCGTGCGTTCTTCCACCACGTCAAGCACCCGTCCGTTGTCCAGATCATTGAGGATGGTAATGTAGCGATGCCCCTTGCGGACCGCCTTTTCGTCAAGCCCGATGCGAGTCAACTCTTCGAGTTCCCGGCGTGCGAGACCGCGTGCCACGCCACGGGCCATCACGCCATCGATTTGATCCTCCGTGACCCTGCCCAGCCTGGCCGCCCCCTTCACCGTGCGGCATGCTCCAAGCACCTCAATGAGATGAGCCTCATAACGCAGCGTGAAACGTCCCCCCGGTTCCGCCCAAGGCACACTCACCACCATCGTGCGTCCGCTCTTGAGCTTGATGCGGGGCACCTCGGCGGTGACGACCGTCTCGTATTCACAAGTATCCATATGCCGCCAGACCCGCTCCTCCCAACCCTTAATCTGAGCCCGCTCCCCGGTTTCCAGATCCACCCAAGCAATGCCATGCGGGCATTCCACGCGGATGTGCACCTGCCTGAGTTCGCCCAGAATTGATACGCTGGCAACCTTCCAAGGAGCCTTGACTCCAATGGATTGGCCATAAAATTCTTCGATCGAGAGTGAGTCCATCCCTCACCCTTGGCTCCATCCACCTTAAAGTCTCCCCACCAATTCCCGTAGCGCCATTTTCATTGGCCACTTTTACCAGCCGTTCCCGCCAGCCGTCCGGGACGACAGCCGTCGATTCGTCCACGCCATGCGCATAGTAGCCGAACGTTTCAT
>JAYTEI010000121.1:0-1674 GCA_043735445.1 Akkermansiaceae bacterium
GATGCCAGCGCCCCGGTCACGCGCGGCGAAAAAACCTTCACGCTCGGCGACGCGCAAGGCCGCTTCGCCATCGAGGACGTGCCGCGAACTCTGCGCGAACTCTCCGCCCGTTTCCCTGTGATAGATCCAGCAGCTCCCATCCCGCCGTCCACCGTGGCGGGAAATTTCAACATTGCCTTCGTGGCTAACAAGCCGCAGTCCGCCACCGCTGACGTGGTTTTAAAAGCGAAGGATGTCACGCTCGCCTCGCCCATTTCGATCAAGGCCCGCTGGTCGCCCGACCAGCCGCTCGCCGCAGATCTCACGCTCGACGGCCTGACCGCCTCCGTCACCTATCAGCTCGGTCCCGCGACCTATCAGGGCACCGTGGATTTCGACGAGTTCACCACCGCCCGCATCGACCGCTGGCTCGCGATCCTCAAGGTGAAACCCCGCGGCACCGCCAATCTAACTGGCAAGTGGCAAGGCCGCGGTGAGTTGAAAATCGGCAAACACCGCGGCGAGCTGTCACTCGTCCAAGGCACTTGGTCGCGGGAAACTCTGGCCCCCGTCACCGCCATCGGCACGCTCCGCTACGATTGGCCGGCAGGCTTCGCGACTCAGGGGCTGCGCCTGCAAATCAATGACCAGACGGTGGCGCTCGAAGCCGCCCTCGCGGATGGGATGTTAGAGCTGCGCCATTTCCTCTGGAGCGCTGGCAAGGACGAACTCGCCGCCGGCACCGCCAGCTTGCCGGTGCCCGCAGATTTCTCGAAATGGCGCGACACGCTCGCCAACGACACCCGCCCACTCGCAGTCTCTATCGACTCGCGGGTGCTTCCCATGGGCTTGCTCAAGCAGTGGGCTCCGGCGTTAGAGCAGCTCGACCCGCGCTCCACGGGCCAGCTCGAACTCGCTGTTAGCGGCACCTACGCTGCGCCGGTCGTCGATGCCAAGTTAGAAGCCCGCGACCTTCGCTCGCCCGCCGCACCCAAGCTGCCGCCCGCCGACTTGAAGCTCACGCTCGCCGGGCGCGATGGCCGGCTCACACTCGATGGCAGCGCGACCGCCCCAGATTTCCCGGCGGCGGTGATGAGCGCCTCAATGGGATTTCGGCCCGCCGAGTGGGCGAAGGATCCCGCGATTTTTAAGGAGGAAACCATCGCCGCCCGCCTCGATTTGCCGCGCCTCGATCTTGCGCGCTTCACCACGCTGGTCCCCGCCGCATCGCAGGTTTCCGGGATCGTGGTGGGCAACGTCGTGGTCGCTGGAAAAGTGGCCAAGCCGGAACTCAAAGGCAGCCTCGATCTAACTGGCGGCGGGATTCGCCTCAAAGATCCGCGCACCCCAGTCATCAAGGGCATCGCCGCCAAGGTGGAACTGGCGTTGGATCGGATCGTCCTGAAAAGCCTGAAAAGCAACGTCGCCGGCGGATCACTCACCGGCGATGGCTCAGTCACAATCGCCGCCGGGAAACTGGGCAATCTCGATTTCCGCCTGCGCGGCGACCACCTGCCGGTCATGCGCAATGAGTTGTTCATCCTCCGTGCCAATGCCGACCTCCGCCTAGCTGGTCCTTGGGAGCAAGCCGTTCTAACCGGCACAGTGGGCACAGTGGATAGCATTTTCTATCGGGACATCGAGCTACTACCCATCGGCCAGCCATTCACCGGACCGGCGGCGGCGGCAGTCCCG
>JAYTEI010000122.1:0-8463 GCA_043735445.1 Akkermansiaceae bacterium
CCCGTCCGCCTGCTCGAACTCACCAACGCCTACGCCACCCTCGCCCGCCAAGGCCGCTATTTTCCCCCGACTCTCTTCCCTTCAAAGTTCGATGTTGGGCGTTCGATGTTCGATGTTCGCAGCGCCTATCTCATCGCCGACATCCTCGCCGATCCCGGTGCCCGCGCCCCCTCGTTCCAGCCGGGTGGCCCGCTCGATCTGCCGTTTCGCTGCGCGGTTAAAACCGGCACCTCCTCCGACTTTCACGACAACTGGTGCCTCGGCTTCACCCCCGAATTCACCGTCGGCGTGTGGGCGGGAAACTTCGAGCAGCAGCCGATGAAAGGTCTCTCAGGCATCGCCGGGGCCGGACCTATTTTTCACCGCGCCATGCTCCGCCTCTATCAAAACGCCGCCCCCACTTGGTTCCCGCGCCCCGCTGGCTTGGCGGATGTCATCATCGACCCGCGAAACGGCAAACTCGTCTCCGTTGAGGAAAAAATTTCCCGCCACGACCTTGCCCTCGCCGACCAACTCCCGCCCGCCGCCACCTCCGCCGACTACGATTCTAACGGCAAGGCACTGCTCGATCCCACCTACGCCGAGTGGTTCGCCAGCCGCCACAATCTCCGCCGTCATGATCTTGCCTTGAGCACCACCGCGCCCGCCCGCGAAGCCCTTCGCATCATCAGCCCGGCTGACAATTCCACCTTCCTCCTCGATCCAGAAATCCCCTCCGGCTCGGATCGACTTCGCCCCGTGACCAATCTCCCCGGCACCGCTCGCTGGCAGTGCGAGTCCTTGCGCATCGAACCCGCCAGCCCCGAGCCGATCATCCACCTCACCACCGGCACACACGTTCTAACCGCCACCGATCCAGCCACCGGCGTCACCCACACCCTGACGCTGCGGGTGAAGTCGCTTTGACTGGAAGAACGGGGCTTCATCACCGCGATGGCGACCCTAACTGCTGCCCAGCTCACGACTTCGCGACCTCTGTGACAGCCTCCACCTTCCACGAGCCGGACCGATCCAAGGTCAGCAGCCGGTCGTGATAGGGAATCAACGTCGTGCGATGTCCCACGCTGATGTAGCCGATTTTCGAATCCCGGATTTGCCGATAGAGATGGTCCTGGTTGTCTTCGTCGAGCGCACTGGTGGCCTCATCCAGGAATGCGAACTTGGGTTGCCGCAGGAACAACCGAGCGAACGCGATCCGCTGCTGCTCGCCGAGCGAGAGCATGTTATTCCAGTCCACCACCCGGTCCAGCTCACCCTCCACCCGCTCGAGCACATCAGAGAGATGCACGGCCTCCACCACCGCGAGGATTTCCTCGTCACTAGCTCCGCGATCCGGATAGGGGTAGAGCAATTGGTCCCGCAAACAGCCCTCAACCATGTACGGCCGCTGGGGGAGAAACATCAATTGGTTAGCCGCCGGGCGTTCTAGCAACCCGCTCGCCCCTGGCCACAGCCCGGCGATGGTGCGCAGGACAGAGCTCTTGCCGGTGCCGCTCGCGCCCATGATGATCAGGCTTTGATCCACCCGCAGCTCGAACGAAAGCTTCTCCACCAGCGTTTTCATGACCACCGGAGTGCAAATGGTGAGTCCATCTAACTTCACAATCCGGCTATTTTCCTCGGGCTTGTTCGTCGCCTCGAAGGCGATCCGCTCTTCCTCCGCATCGTGCTCATCAAGCTGGTCCCACAAGCTGCCTAACCGTTGGACTCCCGCCAGATAAGCACTCAAGCCGCCGAACTGGGTGATGATCAGTGAGAGTGCCGTGAGCACCGTGGCAAACGCCCCCGCCGCCTGCGTCACCACGCCGAACTCCACCTGCCCACGCATATACATCGGAGCCACAATGGCCACCGGCAGCACCAGCGCGAGGTAGTTATAGCTGTTGGTGAAAAACGCGAGGTTCCGGTTGCAAATGATGATCAACCGCATGTTAGCCACCGCCGTCGTCAGGCGGTTAAACAAGTCCAAGTGCTCGCGTTTCTCTCCCCGATAGAAGGCGATGGACTCCGCATTATCCCGCACCCGCACCAGCGCATAGCGGAAGTTCGCCTCCTTTTCATATTGATGGTAATGCAACCTAACCAGCTTGCGGCCGATCAAGATGCTGATGCCAGTGCCCGCGAGCGCATACACCACTAACAACGCGACGAGCGTGCCGGAAATCAACCACAGCACGCCGATGAATGTTAATAAGGTGATCAGCGAATTGAGCGCGATCAATAGGAAGGAAAGCGAACTCACCGTGAAGTTTCTAACGTCTTCACTGATCCGTTGGTCCGGGTTGTCCACGCTTTCCGACCCCCGCAGCCGGAAGTAGGCGCGGTTGTTGAAATAGCGTTTCACCAAATGCTGGGCCAGCCATTCCCGCCACAACAAGGCCAGCCGTTCCTCGACCCAGCGGTAGTAAACGCCGATGGGAATCGCCAACGCAAAGGTTCCCAAATACCACCCGAACGCCTTCCAATACGCCGCCGGATTTTTGTTGGTGATCGCCGTCATGAAATCCCGTCCGGCATAGCTCATCAGCAGTTGCACCGCCCCCACCGCCAGCGCTAGCACCAGCAAAGCGATCAAGAACCCCCTCGCCTTGCGCCTGCGCTCCGAAGCGAAAAACGCCTTAGAAATGAGCCAAAACTGGCGGCGAGTGGTTTCTAACGTCTGTCGTTTCTCGACAGGTTCTTCCACCGGAGGGGGCTTTGCGTCTGGTTTTTCCACGTAGGGATGACTTTAACTCCCGTCCCCATCATTGCGACTGAAAGTTTTCTAACGCAGCCCATCATTTCTCGATGGGCAAAAAAAAGGTGCCGCCAGGGAATCCGCGGCAAGTTCGGACAAACTACCGTTGCTCCGATCAAGGCCTGGCGGGGTTCGCCTGCCGAACCTCCACGGCCCCTGACAGCCCGCAGAGACAAAACCAGCCGACGCAGTAGCGCAATCCCTTTTCGCGGATGTCTTGATTTGGCTGCGGGAAAACTACCCGCCACTCGTTCTCTGAGTCGCTTCTTCAATTATCATTTTCCTCCCCGCCACAGCGTGGCTGCGCCGAACTCGACTCGCACGTCTTCTGCGTTCCGGCGGGAGCGGGAAACCCAGCGGGCGAGGAAGCTTTCTAATAGAAACAGGATGAACGCCGCCACCGCTAACAACTTCCAGATTTCCCGGCCGAAGCCTTTGCCTTGCAGGACGCCCAGCATGTCGGCGACGGAGTGCGGTTGGAGCAGATCGATGCGCTCTAGCAGCGGCGCTTCTTTGCGGTCGCGGCTGCGGAAAATTTTTGGCGGTTAGTCCGCCGGCGTTGGAGTCGAGAGCGTAATTGGGACTCCAGGCGGAGTCCACGTTTAGCTCCACGCCACCACCGGCAGCCCAGGTGATCAGCTCGTGGACTAGCGGCACGAACGAACGCCGCGCGGGTAAATTTCCTGAACGGGCATCGAACGCGCTGGTGGCGATGATGCTCCGACCGTAGCCGTAGTTGCGGGTCGCGAGGAAGGCGTCGCCGTTAGAGAACGCCGCCGCTTGCACGGCACCGGCCACGGGTTGGCCGGTTTTTCTCCAACGCTTGATCCGGGCGTTTTCCAAGTCTGAGTCCTTCACTAACAACTTGAGCGACTCGTGGACCAAGGTGGCGGACGCGGGAGAAATCCCTTCCGCATCCGCCGCCTCATCGCCGAGTGGCAGGGGAACCAACGCGCCATTCATGCCTTCCCAGGTGTTGTAAAAAACTGCGGCGGCGCGCGGGCCGGCGATGACTAACAAGCCCGCGCCGCCCGCGATTTTTGCGGCCAGCTTATCGGCGCTCCGTGCGGGCAAACGCGAGACGTCGGCGAGGACGATGACGGCGGAACTCGACGGTTTCCTTTTGGCCAGCGACGAGCAGGCCGACCGGAGATTCGCCGGTTTGTTTGCCTTCGATTTCCATCACCACCGGTCCGGGCGTGATGGCTTCGGTGCCGGTGTTTTCGACGGTCTCGCGCAGCACCAGCTCGCGGTCGGTGGCGACCAGCGGACGCGAGAGTTCGAGGCTGGAAACTGATAGATTGTGGTAAGCTTTTGGCGCACCGAAGTCGCGTAGTAACAGTTTTGGCTTCGACGGCATCGCCTTCCACGCGCTTTCCAAGCCGTCCCATGCGGCGGGATTTTCGAAGCGCCAGCCGGAGCGCTGCGAGTCGGTGAAGACTACGATTTTCTTGGAGGCGTTGGTGCCTTCGGCGAGGCCAAGCGGGGCCATGCCGAGCGCGTCGTGTGCGCGGAAGGTGCCGCCTAGGACGACGGAGAAAGCGGTGCCGTTAGGAGCTTGCTTGACGAGTTGTTTCGCCTCCTCGACGGCGCGTTGGAAATGGCTCTTGCCATCGCTTGTTAGCTCCATCGACGCCGAGGCATCAATGACCAGCGCGATGTCGCGGCGGCCACTGGCTTCGAAGCGTTTCAGATTCAGGAATTTTTCCATCATCACCAACCCCGCCGCGGCGAGAAGCAATGCGCTGGCAACGACGCGGATCAGCCAACGCGCTTTCACACTGCCAAGCACGAACGAGCCGCCGAAGAGCGCGATGCCGCTGGGCCCGCAGGCAGCACGAACCACCACGGGATGTTAGAATCCGGCGGGATGAAGGGTCGGGCAAGCGCGAGCGCCAGCAAGGCTAACAGCAAGCAGCGAGCCGCCATCAATAACAGATCTTCCTCGGCTAACAAGTGGAAGACGACGAGTTCGTGCTGGCGGAAATCGAAATGGTGTAGTTCATGGAGCCGGAAACATCGACGGCGATGGTCGCCCGCAAGTTGGCTTCCTCGATGTATTGGCGGATGACGCTGCGGTCGCTTTTGGCCATCACGCGCCAATCGAGGTTATTCGGACCGTCGCCTGGCGAGTATTCGCGGTGCTCGGCGAACTCGACGGAGAACCCCTTGTCCGGCGAGGTGTGGCGACCTGATAGAGTGCCGACCATCCGGCGGCGGGCATACCACTCGAGCCGGCGCATGATGCCCATGGTCTCCTCGGGCAGGAGCCTCATGCAGGCGGGGAGTTGGAGGTGGTCGTCGGCCATGGGACTTACAGGACTTATGAGACCTATAGGACGAATTCCTCTTTCGGCGCTAGCAGCTTGATAAGGCGCTGGATGACGTCGTCGCTGGTGATGCCGGCGGCTTCGGCGTTGAAGGTGGTTAGGACGCGGTGGCGCAGGACGGGCGCGGCGACGGCGGCGACGGCGCCAGTGGTGGCGTGGTAGCGACCGCGCAGGACGGCGTGGGCTTTGGCGGCAAAGTCGATGACGTGATCGCCGACCGGGACGCGTTTGAGGATGGCTTGGATTTTGAGGATTTCCTCAGCGTTGAGGAGCGGTGTCAGTTGCGTGTCGGACGGGCTGGTGACGCGGCGGATGATTTCCCGCTCCTCGGATTCTGATGGGTAATCGACGATGATGTTGAAGCGAAAGCGGTCGAGCTGGGCCTCGGGCAGCGGGTAGGTGCCTTCTTGTTCGATCGGGTTTTGGGTGGCTAGAACGAAGAACGGCTTGGGCAGATCGAGCGTGTGTTCGCCGACGGTGACGTGGTGTTCCCGCATCGCCTCTAGCAATGCGGCCTGGGTCTTGGGCGGGGTGCGGTTGATTTCATCGGCGAGCACGAGGTTGGCGAAGATCGGGCCGTGGACGAAGCAGAACCCCCGGTGGCCGGTCTCGGGGTTGACCTCTAACACGTCGGTGCCGGTGATGTCGGCGGGCATCAGGTCGGGGGTGAATTGGATGCGTTTGAAGCTGAGCTCCAGCGCGCGGGCGAGGGTGGCGACGAGCAGAGTTTTCGCCAAGCCCGGCACGCCGACGAGCAGGGCATGGCCGCGGCAGAAAATGGCCATTAGCGTTTGGTCCACGACTTGATCCTGGCCGATGATCACCCGGCCGAGTTCCTATTTCATTTGGCCGTAAACTTGGTGCAACCGCTCGATGGCTGCTTGATCGCTATTGCTCATAGGTCGCTTGATACTTGGCTGGCTGCGGCGGGCTTACAGACTTCTGTGGGTTTGATTTTCCGGACCGCTGCGGCGGATTTTTAGGCTCTGAATGTTGGTGGGACAAACCACCTTGTGGCACGCGCTAAAGTCGGCGAGAATGCGCTGGAACTCCCGGATTTGATTTGGGAGCCTCATTCATTCGTTGCCGGACCGGGATGCCGGTCGTTTTTCCCATGTCCTCCCCACCCACTCCGCCCGCCCATCAAGTCGCCATTCCCGAAGCCCTGCGGCTCCAGTTGGACGATTTCCGGCGCCATCTCTGGCGGGTGAAAATCGTGGAGGCGATCGCCGCCGGGGTGATCGGGTTGCTGGTTTCCTTCCTGTTAGTTTATGGGTTGGACCGGATTTGGCAAACGCCGGGCTGGGTGCGGCTGGGGATTCTGCTGGCGGGAATTTCGCTGTTCACGGTGTTCGCGCCGTATTGGCTGCACCGCTGGGTCTGGCGGCAGCGGCGGGAAACCCAGCTCGCCCGCTTGATCGCGCGGCGCTATCCGGGGCTGGGCGATCGGTTGCTAGGCGTGATCGAGCTGCAGGATCAGGTGGGAAATGCGGACACGCTTTCGCCGCGACTGCGCGAGGCGGCGATGGAGGCGGTGGCAATCGAAGCGGGCACTCGCAAGCTCGACGAGGCGCTGCCACCGCAGCGTCACCGGCGGTGGGCGCTGGCCGCGCTGTGTCTAGCAGGAATCTCGGCGGCAGCATTTACCCTGACGCCACGGGCCGGCTTCAATGCACTGCAACGTTGGCTGATGCCGCTTTCTAACACAGAGCGCTACACCTTCACTCGGCTCGAAAATCCGCCGGTCTATCGGGCGGTCGCATTTGGCGAGGCGTTTGAAATTTCACTCAAGCTTTCGAAAGATTCCGAGCAACGTCCGGCGACTGCGAGCGGTCGCTACGGCTTGCAGACCGGCGTGGATGCATCGCTAACAGCGGACCACTATCAGTTCACATTCCCCGGCCAGCAGGAACCCGGCACCCTAGTTTTTCATGTGGGCGACTTGCGACATGAGGTCAGGATCGAGCCGGTCCCACGGCCCAGCATAGAATCCGTGACCGCGCTCGTCACCCCGCCGGCCTATTTGGGGATTCCTGAAAAAACCGTGGATCTCAACACCGGCGTGGTCAGCGCGGTGGAGGGCAGCACGGTCCGCATCGATCTAACGACCACCCGCCAGCTCGCGTCCGCCACCTTTGGGCCGACTCGCTCGCAGGTGATCGAGGAGCCGAAGCAACCCACACCGGCGTATGTCCCGCTCGACGGGGCGCTGGTCATTTCCGGCCTCACGGCTAGGACGCCGGTCATGGAGGTGGGTGCGATCCCGTTTGAAATTCCGTTCGCCTGGACCGACAAGCGGGGCCTCGCCGGGGAGTCGGGATTCAAGCTACGGCTCGATGCGTTGCGCGACGCGGCACCGACCTGTTATTTGCAAGGGATCGACCGCCAGAAGGTGATGCTGCCGGAGGAAACGCTCGATTTCGAGGTGCTGGCCGAGGACGACTTCGGAGTTAAGCAAACGGGGATCGAGTGGTCCGGCCAGTTCACTCGGCCCACCGACGAGGCTGCGGCCAAGGGCGAAATGAAGCTGGGCGATGGCGCACCCGAAGGGCGGCGGCTCGGCGCGGCGGCGGCGTTTTCGCCTGCGGCGTATGGCATCACGCCGCAGAAAATCACGCTGCGCGGCTACAGCGAGGACTATTTCCCCAAGCGTGGCCGGGTCTATTCCGAGCCGGTGATTCTCTATGTGCTCACTCGCGACGAGCACGCGCAATTGTTGAAAAGTAGGTTCGACCGCACCATCACTGAGTTCGAGGATCTGGCGCGGCGCGAACAAGAACTGCTAGAAGAAAACCAACGCCTCGAACGCCTGAGCGGCGAGGAACTCCAGAAAGATCAAGCCGCCAAACGCCTCGAAACCCAGGAAGCGGCAGAAGCCGAAAGCGAGCGCCGGATGCAGGAACTAACCGACCGGATGGAAAGCCTGATGAAGGACGCCGCCCGCAACGGCGACATCGAAAAAAGCACGCTCAAGAAAATGGCCGAGTCGCTCAAGTCGATGCAGGAACTTGCCCAGCAAGATTTGCCGAAAGTGGAGGAAAAACTCGGCGACTCGCGCGAGCAGTCGAACACCCCCGAGAAGGCCGGCAAGGACGTGGCGAAAGCCGTCGAGGAACAGAAAAAAGCCGTCGAAAAAATGCAGGATGCCATCGCCAAAGCCAACGAGGCGAACCGCCAGTTCGAGGCCGGCACCTTCGTCAATCGCCTGAAAAAAGCAGCGGGCGAGCAAAACGGCATCGTCAGTTCACTGGTCGATGCCTTCGAGCGGATTCTCGGCACCAAGGCCGCGAAGCTCGATCCATCCGACCAACGGCGGTTGAAAGAAGCCACCAGCCAACAGTCTAACACCGCCTCCGACATTCGTTGGTTGCAGGAAGATCTCGGCAGTTATTTCGC
>JAYTEI010000123.1:0-1667 GCA_043735445.1 Akkermansiaceae bacterium
TTCTTCTTCGGGATGGGTGGCTTGCCGGATGTGCAGGGTTTTGCCGTCCCGCTGCTTGAAGGTGGCCGTGATCCGGTGTTGTTGCCCTAGCGTTTCTCGGAAGCTTGCCCAGCTTTCGTTGATCCCGTGCTCGCGGAGTTTCCTGCGGATCGGAACGACAAAAAACGACAAAATGAAACGACAAAACGCATGTCCCCTAGTCGTGATCTGTGGGGGGTTAGATGAGTTTAGCCGCGAAGGAACGCTGAGATCGCAAAGCAGACCGCAGCGGTGTGTTCCAAGCTGAGTGCCCGACTTTTCCTAAACCGGACGGTTTCTCCAGATTTCTAACTTTGGGTTCTTTGCGGCGAATCGTCTTCCTTGTGGGCAAGTGGAGGTGAAATGAAGACATGGAGCGAGACGCTCCCAGCACGGCCTGCGGCGGGACGCCGCAGCGACTCGGGCCTCGTGGATTCACCAATGGACAATGGAGGTGGGATAGGAATTTTTGAGGCTGCCGGAAACTTTCGGTTAGGATGGCTTGTCCATAAATGGCAGCTGGCAGAATGCAGGTGCCACGTTGGCCCGAGCATGCTGAGAGAAGGCTGGGCCAGCGTTTTGCTCGACGTGGCACGCGGGATGGTGGAACTGCGGTCCTGAGAATGGTCTGCAACCTGCCGCAGGTCATTTGCATTTCGCGACGCGGGCGAAATGAATTTCGCGGTCCATTGTAGAGGAAGACGAGTCGGTGATCGCGCGGACTTCCGCCAGAACTAGGATGACTGGACAGCAGTCGATGCGAGCGGATTGGCGCATTTCCCTCCCCAGTCCGGGCGGCTGGCGTGAGTTTTCGGGAAAGCGGTTGCAGGTTTCCCACGCACTGTCTTAGCCTCGCGCCGTGCCGCACTTGGATATGCAAAATTTCGCCGAAGGGGTGGTGATGAACCGGGATTTCCTGCGGTCAGTGTTTCAGTCGATGCTGCGGGCCAGGATTTTGGAAAACAAGCTCTCGAGCCTCTACAAAGCAGGCAAAATCGTCGGCGGCGTCTATCTCGGGCGCGGCCAGGAAGCGGTCAGCGCCACGCTCGGCACGGCCTTGATTCAAGGCACGGATTTCTTCGCGCCGCTGATCCGCGACCAAGCGGGGCGCACCGCATTTGGCGAGCCGATCATTGATTGCACCAGGACTTACCTCGGCTCAGTCGAGGGGCCGATGCGCGGGCGCGATGGAAATATCCACCGCGGCCGCCCTCGCATGGGGATGCCGGCGATGATTTCTCACCTCGGTGCGCAGGTGCCAGTGATCGCAGGAATGCTTTTCGCGAAGCGGCTGCAAGGAACTCTAACCGGCAGAGTGGGTGCCACCTGCATCGGCGACGGCGCGACTTCGACCGGCGCATTTCATGAAGGCCTGAATCTAGCAGCCGTCGAGCGACTGCCGATGGTGGTGATCGTGGGCAACAACCAGTTCGCCTACTCGACGCCGAACAACCGGCAGTTTGCCTGTGCGGATTTGGTGGAAAAAGCGCGCGGCTACGGCATCGGCGGCTTCTCGGTGGATGGCACGGATTTACTGGCCTGTGCCTCGGTCATCTGCGAGGCGGTCAAGCGGGCGCGCGATGGCGGTGGGCCGCAAATGGTGGTTGCTAGATTGCTGCGACTGTCCGGCCACGGCGAGCACGACGACG
>JAYTEI010000124.1:0-3858 GCA_043735445.1 Akkermansiaceae bacterium
AGGTCCCAGCCGGCGAGTTCCGCGCATTGGGTGTAGGGATCGGGAATCTGGCGCGTCATCGGCCCGGCGAGCAGGTCGTTGAGGGAGGTGATGTTGGCAGTAGTGGATGTCGGAAATGTCGGTGCAGAGGTATTGGCGCGAGGACTGGGGATCGAGTTGGAAAACGTCCGCGAAAAAACGCGAGGAGAATTCATTGTCAATGCGTTGCGGTGAGTCATGAATTTTTTCGACTCCGTTGCGGGATTCTGAAATCAATCCTCCCGAAGCCGTTCAGACCCGCCAACGGCTGGCTGAGCCGTAGGATCAAGTGCCCTGGCGCTGATTTTTCATCTTAGTTTTCCACACCGATCCATCGTGCAATCAGACTACGCCATCCCGATTTCAGGGCAAGCGCGGAAACCCTTGGCGACCCCAAGCCGCCGCTACAATGTCAAGGCGAGACGGCCAGCCGTTCGGTGGTGGCTTCGCGCTCGAAGAGAAAGCCGTTTTCCTTGTAGGTCTTGAGGCGGAAATGGGTGGCGGTGGAAATCACGCCGTCGAGCGAGCTGAGTTTTTCCGAGACGAAACGGGCGACTTCGCGGAGGTCGCCGCCTTCGACGACGACCATCAGATCGTAGCCGCCGCTGGCGAGATAACAGGAGACGACTTGGTCGAAACGGGCGATGCGCATGGCAAGCCGGTCAAATCCGCCGCCACGCTCGGGGGTGACTTTGACCTCGATGAAGGCGGAAACGGAGGTGTCTCCGGTGGCCTCGGGGTCGATCACGGCGTGGTAGCCGAGGATGGTGCCATCGGTTTCCCAAGCGGCGACCCGGGCGGCGACGGTGGCTTGGTCCGAGGCGAGAAGATCGGCGAGATCTTGGTCGGAAGAACGGGCTTTGCGGCGGAGAAGCTGGAGCAGTGGATCGGAGGACATGGGAAGAGGTTGATGGTTGAGAGCTGATGGTTGAGAGCTGATGGTTGATGGCGAAGAGATGCGGCGGAGTTTTGAAGTCTTCCTTCCAACTATCAACCATCAACTATCAACCATCCACTTCTTCAATCCCCCAAACAAATGCCCACCGCCCTCGCGGCTTGGACGAGTTCGCTGTCGGGCTCTACGAGGCGGAGCTTGTGAACGGCTTCTTCGATAAGCACGGAAGCGACGTGATAGGCCTGATAGCTGACCATCCGGCCGAATGCTCCTTCCGCGGCGAGTTTCACGGCCATGACGCCGAAGCGCATGCCGAGGATGCGGTCGAGGGAGGTCGGCGCGCCGCCGCGCTGGAGGTGGCCGAGGGTGCAGGCGCGGGTGTCCTTGCCGGTCATTTGGCCGATCCGGGTCGCGACCCGTTCGCCGATGCCACCGAGGCGGACTTCGCCCTTGCAGTTGGCATCGATGGCGACCACTTCGCCGCCGGGCATGAACGCGCCCTCGGCGACGACGACGAGCGTGCTGTGGTAACCTTGGGCGTCGCGGGCGTTGATGAAGTCGGCGATTTTTTCGAAGGAGAAGGGAATTTCCGGGATCAGCACCACATTGGCTCCGCCGGCGATGCCACCCCACAGGGCGATCCAGCCGGCGTGGCGGCCCATCACTTCCAGGACCATCACGCGTTTGTGGCTTTCGCCGGTGGTGTTCAGGCGGTCCAGCGCATCGACCACGCAAGACACGGCGCTGTCAAAACCGAAGGCGAATGCGGTGGCGCTGAGGTCGTTGTCGATGGTTTTGGGCACGCCGATGATCGGCCAGCCCTCGCGAAAAAGTTGCAGGCCGGTGGTCAGCGAACCATCTCCGCCGACGACGATAAGGGCGCAGATTTCAAGCTGCTCCATGGTTTCCTTGGCCTTGGCAACGATTTCGGGCGGGACTTCAGTGATGTCACCCTTGCCGACTTTGGCGGCGAAATGGCCCTTGTTAGTGGTGCCGAGGATGGTGCCGCCGAGTTTGAGGATACCGATGGTGTCCTTGGGCTTGAGCACGCTGAAATCGCCGGGCGGGAGCAGTCCCTCGAAACCATCGCGGAAGCCGATGACTTCCCATCCGAGCTGGTCCGCAGCACCGACGACGCCGTGGATGACCGCATTGAGGCCGGGGCAATCACCGCCGCTGTTGAGGATTCCGATGCGCATGAGAGTTGAATTATTGAGGGTTGGGGACGCTAAGCATTTCGCGTTCCCGATCCTGGACCAGAGCGCCAGCCTCTAACCACGGATCGTAAACCGCCCATCCTTGGCTGATCAATCCACGGGCGCGGGTGAAGCGCTCGGGATTATTTAAAATGACGACGATGAGCCGCCGTGGGGTGGCGCCCTTCGTGCCATCGGGCTTTTGGCGGACTAACGGGGCGCGGTCCATGCAAACGGAGACGCAGGGTCCGGCGGCATTCGTGGTGCCAGTTTTTAAGCCGAGGATGCCGGGTTCGCCGGCGAGTTCGTTGGTGTTTTTGACGCGGTAGCTGCGCTTGCCGGTCGCGCCGGTCACGCTGATTTGGCGTTCCTTCTGACGGACGATGAAAGTGATGGCATTGCGCCGCATCGCGTAGATCGAGAGCCGGGCGACGTCGGCGGCGGTGGAAAATGCTTTCGCGCCCGTGCGCTCCAAGCCGTGGGGATTGGCGAAGCGGGTCTGCGCCATCCCTAACGCCTTGCCGAGCTGGTTCATTTCCCCGACGAACGCGGCCACCGGATCGCCCTCTTTGCCGCGGCGGGTGAGGATCTCCCGGCCCACGTGATCGGCGATGGCGAGGGCGGCGAGATTGTCCGAGCCGAGGAGCGCGGAGTAGAGCGCGTCGCGCAGGGTGAGTTGGTCACCGGGCTGGAGGTTCATCGGGTTTGGCCCGCCGACGAGCGTGATGGTCTGGGGCACCGTGATGGTGGCGGTGCCGAGGTCGGTGTTGGTCGCCGCCGCCCAATCCACGGTGACGATGGCGGTGGCGATTTTGGTAAGGCTGGCGATCGGGCGTTTGGCGGTGGAGTTGGTCGCAACCAGGATTTTCCCGGAATAGGCCTCCACCACCATCACGCTTTCGGGTGCTTGGGCGGAAACCAGCGAGGGCAGCAAGACGGCTAACAGCGCGAGCGTTTTGAGGATCGGGAAATGCTTCATGGAGGTCAAGGCGCGGAGAGTATCCGCCGGCAGTAGCAACTCAACCCCAAAGGCGGCGGGGCGGGTGGCTGCCAGAGTCGCCGGGAAATGTGCCTTGCGGGCTGATTCGGGGCTTGTTACTGTGGCAATCATGCCAAGTTTGACAGAGGTTCAAGAGCAGGTGGACGAGCTGTCAACCGAAGACAGGCAGGGACTCCTCGCCTATTTGATCCATTCCTTGCCGTCCCCACCCTTGGGAGCCGATGATCAAGAGGTCATGCGGAGGGAGGCAGAGATGGATTCCGGTGAAGTGCAAGCAATCAGCCACGAGCAATTCCTAGCGCAAGTCGGACGAGGCCGATGAAGAGGACGGTCACCTATCATCCGAAGGTTCCATCTGAAGCCAGGGATTTCCTCGCCTACTATCAAAGGGTTTCCACCGGTTTGGCCGACGATTTTTGGAGTGAACTGCTAGAGGCAATCGAGTATGCGCGTGCTTACCCGGAAAGACATCATTTTGATCGATTGGGACTGAGGCGAAGCAATCTGAAAAGATTCCCGGTGAATTTTCTTTTTCGGGTTTTTCAGGAATCGATCCGGATTACGGTGGTCCGCCATGATCACAGGAATCCAGCTTATGGGGCAGGCCGGCGATAGGTTTCGCGCGGAATGAGTTGCGCGCTCCCGGTGAAATCACAGCGCGGAAATGGCCCCCATGATCTTTGCTGTGATCTTCTCGTAGTCGTCCTTGCCGTTAGCTGCCCGCTGCTCTTCCGGCGTTAGACGGATGG
>JAYTEI010000125.1:0-8438 GCA_043735445.1 Akkermansiaceae bacterium
ATTCACCCCATTTCTCCGGGTCGTGAAATCGGCCTGCGACTAGGACTCCCGGAACACCTGCCTCAACGGGCGGCGGCGCAAGCCGGCTTGTTCCGACACGGGTGAAGTGTCCTTCCGCAGGCTGCGGAGCTTCACCCCGGCACCAAAAAGCCGGATTGTCGGGGTCATGTCGGTCAGCACGAGGTCCTTCCAGCATTGCCGGATTCTTCCGAATCCGCCGCGCCGGGCCGCCTGAAACACCAAGACCCCACTGACACCATGTCAACCAACGCAACACAAGACTCCCGCAATTCGGGAGGAGACAGCCGTCGCCGCCGCTCACGCGGAGGCCAAAACCGTAACAATAACAATAACGAAAACCGCCGCAGCAGCGGTGGTGGTGACCGCGGCGAACGCGGCCCCCGCAACGACCGCAGCCACTCCGGTGGCCGCGAGAACAGCAACCGCGCCGAGGAATTCCGCCCGCAAGCACCACGTCCGGCCCGCACCTATGCGCCGGCCAAACTGAGCTTTTGGCAAAAAATCCTTAAAGCCGTCGGCCTTTACAAGGAACCCACTCCGCCCGCCCGCACCGAGCGCAGCGAGCGCCCTGAGCGTGGTGAACGGAACGAGCGCAAGCCCGAGTCCACGCCATTCCCAAGCGGCGACCGCGCCCCCAAGTCCAACACCCGCAACGCCCGTTCCGGTGAAGGTGAGGCCCGTGAACCCCGCGAGCCACGCGAACCCCGTCCGCCGCGCGAACCCCGTGCAGAAGGCGAACGCCAACCCAAGGATCGCGCCCCGCGCGGCACCGACCGCCCCCGTGGCGGCGACCCGAAAACCGTCGAGTCCACCCGCGTTTACGTCGGTAACCTGTCCTATGACGTTTCCGAGCAAGACCTCCAAGAGCTCTTCAAAGGCATCGGTGGCGTGCGCAACATCGAGATCGTTTATAACCGCAGCACCCACCGCTCCAAGGGCTACGGGTTTGTCGAAATGCTGCGGATGGACGAAGCCATGCGCGCCGTGGAAGTGCTCCACGACCAACCCTTCATGGGCCGCAAGTTGACCGTCTCCGGTGCCAAATCCAAGGGCCAGGACGAGCGTGAGGACATGGAAGAGCGCGACCGCCCCGAGCCGGCCCGCGTCGTGCTTGCCTCCACCGCTCCGCCGGTTGTCGCCGCCGTCGTCGCCGAGCCGGTCATCGAGACCATCATCGAAAACGTCGCCTACGAAACCGAAGCCGCTCCGGCCATCGCCGAGACCGTCGTCGATCTCCAAGCCAAATACGGCTTCGACGAGCAGCCCTCGGTAAAGGCCGAAGAAGCCTGATCCGCGACTTCACGGATCCAATCAAACCCACCCCCCGTCCGGCTCGCCGCGACGGGGGTTTTTTGTTGATAGGGGGCATGGACGTCTCGTCCATGCGAGGGACGAAGTAGTCGGGAAATCCATCCAATCACCGGCCAGCATCCCGCCGGGTCATGGCGTCACCCGTATCAGGTTTCCGGACTCGTCCACGTAGTAAAGCGTGCCGTCGTCGGCAATGGTGGTTGCGTGCCGCCCGCGGGAATGCGGACGTCGCCTTCGGACTCACGCTCCTCTTGCTCTCTACCAAATCGCAGCCGATCTTTCCATACCGGGTGCGGTTCCGGTTCATACCTCCCTGGAGCGGCCTCTTCCATCGTGACCGCCCTGAGCAGGGCGTGGCCCACCAAGCACCGGAAGACTCTCTCCGGTTGCCGGTCCATTTGGCCCCGGCTGGGAGTGAATCCGGCCACCGCTGCCCGGATTCCTGCAACGAATGCCCTGTTTAATCCATGGTCTATTCCGTTGAATAGTTATTCAGCATGAATCCAGATGGGCTGCCAAATTTTCAGGAGTTCAATCTTCAATAGGGAGAGCCAAGAGCCTGAGAATCTTAGTTCCCGGGAGGTGGTTCGAAGCCTTTGAACTTGGTGGGATCGATCCGCAGGACTTGTCCGAAGGGTGAGATGTAGAAGGGAACGCTTTCCTGATCCAAACCAACGAGACCGCGCGGGAGGTCAACGACGCGCGAATTAATTTCGAGAGCCGCGGGCATTTCGCCATATTTGATATAGAAAATGATCCGGTTGCTGGGATCGGTCACGGACGCTCCTTGCCCATAGGTCAAACGCGGAGCTGATTTCCCCTTCCATGGGGCGTTATTGTTGCCGGTGATTTTGAGGGCGGCTTTTTCCCAATCGGCAAGTGGGAGTGAGTATTCGTTCGAACCACCCAGGGCTTCGAGCGTCCTTTTTTCCGGATCGAAGGCTAGGGAATGGATTTGAGGGGTTTCCAAGAGCCTCTCGGAAATGGTCCCGTCGCCGTTGATTTTCACTAGGTGAATTCCCGCCATGAGTCCGTGCCAGGCGAGGAAATCGCCATCCTGCGAGAGTTGGATCGACTTCTCGATTTCGTTGAATCGCGAGATGTCTTCGATTTTGCAGACGATCCGGGAGGTGCGCTTCGAAAGCGAAATCAAGTAAACTTCCCCGGACTCGATCGCGGCGAAGATCCGATCACCCGCCAGTGCCAGCCACCCGATACGCCGGGAGGATTGCTGTTCGGGCGGGCCCAGCGGGATCCAGCCGGAGAATTGGCGTGTGGTGAAATCGAAAACGCCGACGCCCTGATCCGAGGCGGTGGCAAAACGATTTGCCCTGGAGTCGATGGTGACGAATCCCACATCTGCGGGGACCCGGCCGAGCAGCGTCAGGCCGTCGGGAAACAGGACGGCTTTTGGCGGGACCACTTGGATTTCGGAGAGGCGGATCAATGAGGGCGTGCCGTAGCGGGAGTTCTTAAAGACGAGCACGACCTTTTCGGTTCCCGCCGGGGGCATCAGGTTCGCGGTCGTTTGGAATCGCTTCCAAAGTGGCATGCCGTCGAGTTCAGGGCTGTTGCCCTCAAGGTTTTCCGCTTTGATTTCCTCGCCCGCTGCGGTGCGGAAACTGAGCATGAGCCCTTCGATGCCGGTGGTTTTCAGAATCCATCCGGAAACCACCGGTGCCGGTCCGGTGGTCCACGGCAGTTCGGCGAGCTCGCTCGTCGTGTCCAAGGAGGAGGTCAGTTCGAATGCTTCTTCAAAAAAGAACGGCCCGCCCTCCGGAAGGCGATCGAAGTTGATGGCTTTCGGAGAAATTTGGACCGGCACAGTTTCAGCCGATGCCAGTTCGACCGGATTCGACATGCGGACGATGTTGCCGCCGCGCTGGCGGGCCAGCACGGTGACGAAGCGCGTGCCGTCCGGCAATTTCACGACCAGGCGACCGGTGCCGGATGCTTTTTCGACGTTCGCGACGCGTTCCAGTCGTTCGGCAAAGGGACCGGCGAGGATTTCGAGATCGAACTGGCCGTCGAGGAAGGGAAACTTGCGGGCGAAGGGAAAGCCGCTGCGGTAACCCTTGTAGCCGGCGAGCGACCATGCGATCCGCCATGACGAGTTACCCTCCGCGGTGGCCGAAAGCTGGGGACTGACCGCAGCCGGATTGCCAGCGAGCAGGTCGAGAAATTGCAAGCGGGGGGACACTTGCGTGCCGTTGAAGCGGCGGCGGATTTCGTCGTCGAGCCACGGGCGGAACGCTTGAAGCTGTCCAGGATCCAGCGGGCCGGAAGAAATCTGGCAATTGAGGAACGTGAAGACGGCATAGCTGTTTTCCTCACTGGGCTTGAGATTTGGAACAATGACGTCCGCCAGATCTTTGATCCGTTGTGGCGTGAGGAAAGCAAGTCCCGCGATGCCGCCGGATTCCTTCACGCAGGAATCCGCGAATCCCGGGGTCTTGCGGATTTGCTCCAGGAATTCGCTCCATTCGGCGTCCCCGGCGAATTTTGCCAAGGGAAAGGCGGATGCGGCGAGAAAACGCAGCCGGTCACGTTCCGCAGCACTGGTGAGAAGCGGCTTCGCGGCATCCCAGAGCGGGGAAATGGGAGTGCGGTCGTTTGCGTCCGCCGCGAGCTTGAGTTTGCCCTGAATGGAGTCCAGCGTCAGCGGTTTGGCCGCGGGAACTTCATTTTCGCGGGCGATTTGCTGCTGCAAGGCGGCCGAACCGGGTTTGTATTTGACGAAGTTCTCCAGGGTATCCCGCAAGCCGGAGCGGGAGGAAACGGGGGCGGCGGCGAGAAACGGTGGCACGAGGCGGTTCCAAGTTTCCGGCGTGGGATCGGCGGCGAGCGCGATCATCAGGCGCACGCCGGCGGTGGCGGGAGAGTTTTCGTAAGTTGACGCGGCATCCGCCACGGGCTTGAGAATGCCGATCCGTTGCAGGTCATCGATACCGAGTTCCGCGGAATCCGGGAGGGGATTGGGATTCTTCGTCTGAAACCGGAGGCTGTCCGCGGCGGCATCCGCCGGTGGCGTGAAATAGGCGTCCGCGATGAGGTTTACGGCTTCACGGGTGTGGTTGGTCCGGATCAGGCCTTCCGCGAGAGGCGTCAATTGCCTGCCCGTGGCTGGCGAAAAATCGCCGGTCCAGCGCAACACCGGATTGAGGCTTTCCAGGTCGTGCTGGAGGAAATGAAGGTAAAGCGGATAGAAACTGCCCGGTTTGCCGGCGGTGTAGCTGGCTTTGGGTTCGCGAGCCGGGAGCGGGACGTGGATCAGCGCTTCCGCCAGCTCGCGGGCCTTGGGTCCGGTGAAAAGCAGCAGCGGATCCGGCGGGTTTTCGCCATAAGGATCTCTCTGATAGCCGATCGCTTGCATGAGAAGCGGGCGGGATTGGCGGCACAAGGTTTCCAATGCCTTCAATGCCAGCGGCCGGTTTTGTTCGCGGGCGGCCGCCGACAGAACCTCGGCGGCGGCATCCGCGTCGGTGGGATCCAGTTCCAGAATCCTTTTGGCGAAGGGAGCGATTTCACCCTTGGAGTGGACGAATTTGTAGAGATGGACGCGATACAATGCCCGCTGGATTTCGAGTTCGGAACGTCCGGCGGCGGTCAGGCGGGATTTCAAATCATTGAGGAAGGTTTCAAAATTCCCGGTTTTCACCAAGGTGAAGATCGCCATGTTTTCCGTGGGCGAAGTCTTGGGCCACGCGGAGTTGATGAAATCGAAGAGCACTTCCTTCGCCAGAGCAACCGACTCGGGCGAGTCCAGTTTTTCCGCTTCCTCGAAAAACTTGAGCCGGTCAAATGCCGACGGAGGGCTTGGCGGCTTGACCACCTCGGTGGGCTTCTTGAAGCCGAGCTTTTCCCGAACCGCATTGAGGGCGACTTGGTTGATCCGCGGACCGCCCATTCCGAATTGCAACGAGCGGAGGATTCTGTTGCGAGCCGCCAGGTTGAAATTGTCCGCGTTTTCCAAGATTGGGAGGCACTGGTCGAGAGGGATACCAGAGTTCAGGCGTTGGAAAAACCAATAGACCGCGATGGCGGGATCGTCCTGGGGAATGGTATTGATCTCCGCCATCCGGCGAGCCGCGGCCGCTTTCACCGCGGGGTCTGGACATTCCAACGCTCCGGTGGAAACCAGCAGGTCATAGATGACGGTGCGCGACGGGGAATCGTTGAAAAGCTTCCGGAGCTTCGTCTGAATCGGGGGATCAGCGGGGCTGCTGCCGTAGAGCCTCCACAGGCTTTCCGACCACGGGGATTCCACGAGAAGCCTTTGGGTCGAATCGCCTCTTCCGTCTGACAGGATCAACGATCCGGGGGGCATGAATCGCGATTGATCGAACCCCTTTCCGATGGCTACCGGATCCGGTGGGGAGAAAATGGTCAGAGCCGCGAATGGAGGAAGATACGGGGCGGAGCGGACAACCACCGGCTTCTCCGGTCGCGAAAACTCGAGGCCGGGGAGGGACCAGGCAAAATCCGGCAACCCGGCGACCACCGCCTGTTGGATCTCCGGACTCCGTTGACCTGCCGCGGCGACCAGGCGGTTGATGGCTTTTACCTGAAGTTCCACGGGGATGGCTACCGCGCCGAGGAAACGGAGCCATGAGGCTGTCCGGTCAGTTGGAGCGCTGCGGAATTTCGAAGGGGGATCGATCACAAACTCCGGCAGGCGTTCCACGAGCATGGCGATGACCTCGCCGGGGACCACGTGACCGTAGGCGCGCTGGGAAAAATAGTCGGGGAGCTGGTCGGGAACGTTCTGGTAGGGTTCGCCGAACTTGCAACGCGCCAAGGTGCTCAAGACCCGTAGGTCGAGTTGCGCGGTCATCAGGTAACGGAGTTGGTCCTCGGGTGGAAGCTTGTCGAAATCGGGCGAACCGGTCAGCAGCATTTCGAGGTCGGCGGCGGCGGTCGTTTCGGCGAGCTTTTTCAAGGCGCTGTCCGCGGGGTCGGCGAAACTCGATGAACTTTGGGGATTTGCCACGAATGCCCGGGCAGCTTTGTGCAGGTAAGGCCTTTCCTTGTCCGGCTCCCACTGATTCAAAAGAGCCATCAGCCATTGTAAACGCCCGTCATCGGGATGGGTGTCCAGGATTTTCAGGCAAGTCGCGCGGACTCCCGGGAGCTCGGTTGCTTGGAATGAGGTGGGCAGGAGTTCCAGCAAGTCCGCCGTCTCGGAATGACCTGAGCCCATTCCCGACCAAAGCGCGAAACGTTGCGGCATGACTTGGAAGAGCGACAATAAGGCGCGTCGCTTTTCAACGGGCACGTCGCTTCGCGCGAGGAGTATTTTGGTTTGTTCCACCAACAATGGATGCGGCCCGAGCGCGAGGAGAAGCAGCTCAAGATCTCCGGAATCAGGTGTGAATGTCACTTGGTTGATGCATTCGACCGCCTGATCTTTCCGGTCGAGCGCCGCGTTCCAGATCGCCCGGAGAACCGCCGATTCGGTCCTTTCGATCAGCTTGTCCGCCTCGCCCGTGCGACGGGTGATTTCCAAGTGTTGGAGGGCGAGCGAGTGACGGAGACGCGGCGGCAACACGGTCTGGTGTTCGAGAAAATCCAGCAAGCGCATCGCTTGGTTCGGACGCTTTGTGATGAGATCGATCTGCACCAGCGAAAGCCAGACTTCATCGTTAAACCATGAGTTTGGAATGTCTTTCAGTTGCTTGGCGGCTTCCACCTCCCGGCCCGTTTTCCACAACAATCCCACCTCGCGGATGGCTTCATCACCCGACTTCGGGGCAAGAGTCCGGATGATCTCCAGCGCTTCATCGTAGCGGCCGTCTTCCTCCAGCAAATTCAGCAGGCACCGCCGGGAAGATGCCGGTTGAACCTGCGGGTTTTGCAGAGTCTCCCTCAAGGCATCGATGAATTCCTTCCGATGGTTGTCCGACAGCGGCATGCCGACGAAGCTGGATGCGACTTGCCGGGTGAATTGATAGGAGATTCCCGGGATCGCGGTCGCGACTTCGGTGGGCGACTTGCCGACGATGTCGAAAA
This sequence comes from Akkermansiaceae bacterium, assembly GCA_043735445.1. Classification (GTDB taxonomy): domain Bacteria; phylum Verrucomicrobiota; class Verrucomicrobiia; order Verrucomicrobiales; family Akkermansiaceae; genus Luteolibacter. Next base: position 7,342 of record JAYTEI010000125.1, read on the forward strand.
AGTCCTCCTTGGCTTCACCCTCTCCACGGGCGAACCCGGCCAATGCCAGAAGGACCACCGCAACTGGCAGCATGAGGCGATGCCTGGAATGCCGGGGCGTCTGGATCATTTTCAACACTCTCCAAGCTGCTCAGACTCTGAAGAGATTGCCACGCTTTTATAAGGAGTCAGGCAGAATCTTGATAGATCCGCTTTCAAGCGGAACCACGTCCACCATTGATCCGCTGGCAGCCACACCGTATCACTTGAGCTCGGCGGCGGTCCAGGGCTTGCCGCGGCTGGCGTACTTGGCGCGGGTTTGTTTGATGAGGTCCGCGCTGACGGGGCCGGCGTCGTTGGTCCAGGATTGACGGACGTAGGTGATGACGTCGGCGATTTCCTCGTCCTTGAGATCAGTGAGCGGGGGCATGATGTTTTCGAATTTCAGGCCGTTCACTTCGATGGGGCCTTGCAGTCCTAACAAGGCGATACGGGCGGGGATGGTGGGATCGCCGGTGGTCCACATGGAACCATCGAGCGGCGGGAAGGCACCGGGAACGCCTTTGCCGTCGGGGCCGTGGCAGGCGATGCAGGTGCGGGCGTAAATGGCGGCTCCGCGTTCGTGGACGGCGGAGTCGGGCTTGTTTTTGCGGACCATTTCCGTGACGGCGACTACAGGTTTGCCGCTGGCGGCGTGGAATTTGACGACGGCATCGATGCTGGCAGAGATGTCGCCAGAGCTGAGTTCGTTGAGGTAAACGTCGTCATAATATGCGGTGCCGGTGCCGCCGCCATAACCGCCGAAGAGGCAGTGGAGGAGAACTTCCTGTTGGGATCCGCTGTCGAATTCGATGCTGGCCTCCGTCCAGTCCTGGGTGCCACTGATGCCCGCGCTGGAGGCACCGCCGTGGATATTGAACATGGCGCCCTTGCCGGCACCGCGGTTATCGAGTTTTTCGGTGCGGATCCAGCCGCCGAAGCGGTAACGGGTGTTGGGCTTCACGGTGAAGGTGATTCCGGCACCGGCGTCTGCGGTGAAAGGCGAAGTGATTTTGAGGGCGGTGCTGCCATTGCGGCCACCCGGCGAAATGGTGATTTCGACGGTGCCGGGGCGCTCG
>JAYTEI010000126.1:0-1664 GCA_043735445.1 Akkermansiaceae bacterium
ATAAAGGATAGAAATCTGTGGCCGTCCCTGAATCTGCGGGAATACTTCCCATTTCTGAAGCAATCATCCCACAGATTCAGGGACAGCCACAGATTGGAATAGATCAGGAAACGGCTGGTCCGTGTCCGGTAGTCCCTATTCCAGGCTGCAAGACTCGTCCTGGCTACCTGAATAGTTACCATCCGACAGGAAATAAATCCGAAATCTTGAGAAAAAAGTAGACTGGAAGTTTATTTTCGTTATTCTAGCCGGGCCATGAAAAATATTATTCAGGTTCAAAGCGCACTCCGCTGCTGTTTAACTCTCGGTCTCCTGGTTCCAGGAAACTCTCTCCTGGCAGCTGAGTCCGGTGAACCAGGCGAACCCTTCCTTATTCAAACAAAACCAGACCGGCCCGGCGATCCTGTGTGTGAAATGGTGCTGGATGAAGGTGGTATCGAACTCCTCTGGCGGGTGCACTTCGGTTTTTACGATCCCGTATTGACAGTTGCAAAAGTTCCTGCATGCTGTATCATAAAACATGAGTGTTACACGTGCCGCAAAATCCCCTTCCAGAAAAACCCGTGCCGCCCAGCGTAAGGCGGCTATCAAAAAATCGCTCAAAGCGAAAATAACACTCCGCAAGGCGGCCACGCCCGAAGCCATTGCACGCTTCGAAAAACGCAAAGCGGTCGTCGAGGCAGTGCAACGGGGGGAGGCCGTATCCCTCGTGGCCAGAGTCCACGGAGTGCCTGTCAGGACCGTCTTCACTTGGCTCTCATGGGTGAATGCCAAGGGGATGGCTGGCTTGCGCGATGAGCCGCGCAGCGGGCGGCCTTCCAAGCTGGACCCTCAGACGATGGCGTGGCTCTACATGGCTTTGACGGCAGGCAGTCCGCGGCAGTTCTATTTGGGTTTCGCACTGTGGTCGCTAACGATAGTCAGGTCGCTGCTGATTGATTTCAAAGGCATCGACCTGAACAAAAGCACGGTGAGCCGCCTGCTCGCCAAAATGGGACTGAGTCCGCAAGTCCCGCTCTACCGCTCCTATCGCCAAAGCCCCGGAAAGATCAGCTATTATCTCAAGCAGCGCTATCCCAAGGTTGAGCGGTGGGCCAAAGCAGAAGGAGCCGTGATTTTCTTTGCGGATGAAAGCCGGGTCAGGGCGGATGGGCATCGGGGCACCACTTGGGCTCCGATTGGCGAGACGCCGGTCATCAAGGACAGTGGCGACCGGTTCGGTCTGAACATGATATCCGCCGTGAGCGCTCAAGGGCAGATGTATTTTGACTGCTTTGAGGGCATGATGGAGAGCCTGCGTTTTATTGAGTTTTTAAAGAGTCTGCGGGAATCGGCAGGCACGTCCATCGTGGTTATCGTGGATGGGGGATCCTATCATAAGAGCAAAGTGGTCAAGGAATTTATCAAAGGGGAAGGTTCCCTCCTGAAGATAAAGCTGGTGTTATTGCCTCCCTACAGCCCGGAACTCAATCCTGATGAGCAAGTGTGGAATCAGGCCAAACGTCAGCTTGGGAAGATGAGCCTAAACTCGAAACGGGAACTCAAGGATGCGGTGACAAAGGTGCTGACAGCCATCCAAGCATCCGTCAGTCTCATCAAATCATTTTTTAGGCTGCCAGACACGCTCTATGCCTGCAATTCATACTAGCAACTGCCGGAACTTT
>JAYTEI010000127.1:0-8420 GCA_043735445.1 Akkermansiaceae bacterium
AACCACCATGTCCGCAGAAAAGACCGCCATCACCCCGACCCGCGCCGAAGATTTCCCTGAATGGTATCAGCAAGTCATCAAAGCCGCCGACCTCGCCGAAAACTCGGAAACCCGCGGCTGCATGGTCATTAAACCTTGGGGTTACGGGATTTGGGAGCTGATCCAGCAGCAGCTCGACCGCCGATTCAAGGCGACCGGCCACCAAAACGCCTATTTCCCGCTGCTCATTCCCCTCTCCTTCTTAGAAAAAGAAGCGGAACACGCAGAAGGGTTCGCCACCGAATGCGCCGTGGTCACTCACCACCGCCTCGAAGTCGTGAAAGACCCGGTCACCGGCAAATCCAAAATGATCCCCGCCGGCGAACTCGCCGAACCCTACGTCATCCGCCCGACCTCGGAGACCATCATCGGCGCTGCATTCGCGCGCTGGATCGAGTCCTACCGCGACCTTCCCCTGCTCATCAACCAGTGGGCCAACGTCATGCGTTGGGAAATGCGCCCCCGGCTTTTCCTCCGCACCGCCGAGTTTCTCTGGCAGGAAGGGCACACTGCCCACGAGACTCAGGAAGAAGCGATCGAGGAAACAAAAATGATCCACGGCCAATACGAGGAATTCCTCCGCGACCACTTGGCCATCCCAGTGATCCCAGGTGAAAAAACTGAGAACGAACGCTTCCCCGGTGCCGCCATCACTCTAACGATCGAGGCCATGGTCCAGGATTGCAAAGCCATCCAAGCGGGCACCTCCCACTACCTCGGCCAAAATTTTTCCAAGGCCCAGAACATCTCGTTCACCGGCCGCGACGGCACCGTCCAACACGCCCACACCACCTCGTGGGGCGTTTCCACCCGCCTCATCGGCACGCTGATCATGGCTCACTCGGACGACGATGGCCTCATCCTCCCGCCGCGCGTCGCTACCCAGCAGATCGTCATCCTGCCGATCACGCCCAAGGAGGATTCGAAACAAGCCGTGTTAGACGCCTGCCAGGCACTTGCCGAAACGCTCCGCCACCAAACGTTCCGCGGCGATCCGCTGCGGGTCCACGTCGATACCCGCGATCTATCAGGCGGCGTCAAAAAATGGGAATGGATCAAAAAAGGCGTGCCCATCCGCATCGAGATCGGCCCGCGCGATATCGAGACCCGCAAGGTCTGCGTCCAGCGCCGCGACCAACCCGTCGCCAGCAAGGAGTTCTCCGACAAAGAAGAATTCATCCAGTGCGCCAAAAATATACTCAGTGAAATCCACAACTCCCTGCTCACCCGCGCCACCGCCTTTCGCGATGCGAACATCACGCCTTGCGACGATCTAGCAGCCTTCCACGCCCACTGGGCCGGCGAGAATCCCGGCTGGCTCTACACCCCGTGGGCCGGCACGCCGGAACAGGAGGAAGTCCTCTCCAAGCAGCACAAGATCACCATCCGCTGCCTGCCCATCGAGGGAGTCGAGCTTCCCACCCCCGGCAACCAGTGTCTTCTAACCGGCCAGGAAACCCCCACCCGCGCGATCTGGGGGCGGAGTTATTGATATACTTTCGTTTCTAACTAATCACGTCACCGTGACAACTTGATACATCCGTAAAATAAACTCCACCAACAACCAGTGCATACGCGACTTCACCCAAAGCGACAAAGGCAGCGAATCACTGCAACGGCTGTGGATCTGTTCTGCGGCGCAGGTGGACTCACCCGAGGGCTGCTCGACGCAAAGATCCGCGTTGCCGCAGGGTATGACATCGACCCAGCATGTCATCATGCCTACGAGATAAATAATACTCCGGCAGTTTTCCACTTACGAAGTGTGGCGGATTTGACGGGTGAGGATCTAACTACTCACTATCCCAAAGGACATACTCGCATTCTCGTCGGTTGTGCACCATGCCAGCCATTCTCCAAATACACTCAGGGTCTTGATACCGAAAACGATTCGAAATGGGGACTGTTACTCGAATTCAGTCGCCTCATTAACGAGGTTAGACCCGAAATCGTGAGCATGGAAAACGTCCCAGAGATTCAGCGCCATCGAGTTTTTCAAGAGTTTGTGACACTATTACAGAACCTCGGCTATCACGTCAGTCACACAGAAGCTTACTGTCCCGATCACGGAATACCGCAGCAGCGTCGGCGCTTGGTTCTTCTAGCGTCGTTACTCGCCCCGCTTCAGCTCACACTACCTAACAAAATTTATCAGACCAGCGTTCGCCACGCGATTGGGCACCTTCCACCATTAGAGGCTGGAGAGGGATCTAATGATCCGATGCACCGCGCTTGTCGCTTGTCTCCGCTTAACTTAACTCGGATCAGATCGTCACGACCGGGCGGTTGTTGGAGGGACTGGCCCGCCGAGCTTGTTGCTAAATGCCACCGCACCGAAATGGGAAAAAACTACCCGAGCGTTTACGGCCGTATGTCGTGGGACGGTCCTTCACCCACGATCACGACTCAGTTTTTCGGTTTTGGAAACGGCCGATTCGGACACCCTGCCCAAGACCGAGCAATTACATTGCGTGAGGGAGCCATTCTACAGTCATTCCCTGAGAGCTATGAGTTTGTCCCACCCAATCAACCTGCTTGTTTTGCGACTCTCGGGCGTCTCATCGGGAATGCTGTGCCCGTCCGCCTCGGGGAGTCTATCGGACGCTCAATCCGCCACCATCTCAAAGCCCACTCCTAAAATACTAACACTATTCCTGAAGAACCTTTTCCTACCATTACTCAGGATGGTCGCGATGCTGCCGAAGCTCAAATTGCGGCTCATCATAAAATCATCGACTATGACACCCGCGAATATCCCGTTGAAGTCATCGTTTCCAAATATCTTACGCGACTGGATGATGATGATAACGACTTCTTTGTTCCTGATTACCAGCGGGATTTAACATGGCCGGAAGAACATCAATCGAAGTTCATCGAGTCTGTATTGATGGGACTGCCGATCCCACTGCTTTTCCTTGCTGACGTCGCGGGACAAGAAGGAAGAGCCGAAATTGTGGATGGATCACAACGCGTCCGTACCTTGGCTCGGTTTATGCAGAATGATCTTCGTCTTTCTGAACTCAAGCGCTTGACGCAACTTTGCAGCTCCAAGGTTCGTGGCATCGTGTTGGACAATCTCAGGGCGATGGGCACCAAAAACTCGCTATTGATTTTAACGAGCATCGCTACGGACATAGTGTCCAAGACTTTCCAAAAAGATGAAATCGTTTCAGGCAATGTAGATGCCCGCGAGATCCGAAAACTTGCCAAAGGTTATGGATTCAATCACCCAAAAGCCCCACAAATTCAACAACATGCTAACAGAATAGGCTATTCAATGATGGCACCTACAAGTGGAAGCTTGGTGGGAGATGCGCTGCTCACAGTGAAAACCCACCGGAACAAACTCGCACACGGCAGCACATCTTTTGCAGATGTCGGGAGGGATTTCACACACGATGACATCGTTCGAATCAAGTGTGAGGTAATCGCCTATCTGGATGCAGTGCTTCAGAATGTTTCGGAATATTTGTCTGACCAAAGGTATCGACGTTGACTCCGGTCGGACTGCAAGAGCTGCCTCATCATAGGCGATTAAACGTTCACTTGAATAAGTTCGCGTTTTACAAAAAAGAATTCCTTGTCATAACGCGATTTCACGTTACGACTATTCCCGTCATGGAAACCGTCGTTACATTCTCCCGCGCTTTGGCGGATGTCACTCGCTGGCGCATCGTGCGGTTGGTGCTGGATGACGCGCTTTGTGTTTGCGAGCTGGCGGAGATCCTTGAAATGCCGCAATCCTCCGTCTCCAGCCACGTCCAAGTGATCCGCAAGGCCGGTTTGCTGGAGAGTGAAAAGTGCGAGAAGTGGACTTATTTTCGGATCGCCTCCGACTACCGCAAGCTCATCGCCAGCTTGGAAAAATACTTCGCGGAGTCTGACGACGCCATCCTCAAAACCGACGCCGCGCGCTCCATCGCACGCCTCGCCAAGCGCGAGGAAAGTTGCTGCGCCGGTCCCAAATCCCTCACACGAAAACGCCGATGAACCTATCCGAACTCAAATCGCTGTTAGCAAACCACGCTGACCGCCACTTCCGCATCCGTCTCCCGGGTGGCGCGGCGGTGCCCGTTTCGTTCCACGTCACCGAAGTGGGGCGTCTCCAAAAAACCTTCCTCGATTGCGGCGGCACGCGGCGTGAAAGCACCACTTGCCAGCTCCAGATTTGGGTCGGCGAGGACTACCAGCACCGCATCGAGACCGGCAAAATGGCGGCCATCCTCGGCAAGGCGAAGTCGATCCTCCCCGATGATCGTGTGCCGGTGGAAATCGAATACGAGGACCGCGTCATTTCCCAATACACCATCTCTAACCACGAACTACTTGCCGATGCGGTGGTGCTCGTCCTTGCCAACAAACACACCGAATGCCTCGCACCCGAACTCTGCGGCCTGCCCGCTATCCCCAGTAAATCGCCGTGCTGCGGCCCAAGCGGTTGTTGCTAGATCATGAAACGCCTCTTCGCAGAATTTCTCGGCACCTTCATCCTCGTCTTCGCCGGGACCGGAGCCATCGTCATCAATCACGCCAGTGGTGGCGTCATCGGTCACGCTGGCATCGCCCTCACATTCGGCCTCGTCGTGCTGGCCATGATCTATACTTTTGGCGACGTGAGTGGTGCCCACCTCAACCCCGCAGTGACCCTTAGTTTCGCGGCGGCAGGACGATTTCCCGCCAACGGAATTCCAGGCTATATCAGCGCCCAGTTCGGTGGGGCGTTCGCCGCCAGCGGATTGCTCAAATTGCTATTTCCCGCCGATCCCACACTCGGCGCCACGCTGCCTGCGGGAAGCACTATGCAGAGTTTTATTATGGAAATCGTGCTCACCGCCATCCTCATGTTAGTGATATTGAGCGTCTCCACCGGAGCTAAAGAAAAGGGCGTCACCGCTGGCATCGCCATCGGCGCGGTGATCGCGCTGGAAGCGATGTTCGCCGGTCCCATTTGCGGCGCGTCCATGAACCCAGCCCGCTCACTCGCACCTGCCATCATCAGCGGAAATTTCCAACATCTCTGGCTCTATCCACTCGCCACCGTCCTCGGCGCAATGATCGCCGTGCCACTCTGCATCGGCACCCGCGAGTCCGGCTGCTGCGGAAGATGTTGATGGTTGAGAGTTGATTGAAAGATAAAGATTTCCAATCCGGACCGCGGGATTTATCCCGGCCTTCATTCACTCATCCTCAGCCTCTTCCCATCGACCATCAACCTCATGACACCACCCGCCATCCTTATACTCTGCACTGGCAACAGTTGCCGTTCTCATCTCGCTGAAGGCATCTTGCGTGTCGCTCTGAACGATGATTTCCGAGTCGCCAGTGCGGGTTCGAAACCCGCCGGTTATGTCCACCCACTCGCGATCCGGGCGATGGCGGAGATCGGCATCGACATCAGCGGCCATCATTCCAAGCACCTCGATGAATTCCTAACCGACGAGGTGAAGACCGTGATCACTGTCTGCGGCAATGCCGATCAGGTGTGCCCGATGTTTCCCGGCCAGATGAACCGGCATCACTGGGGCTTCGACGATCCTGCGCACGCGACTGGCAGCGAAGACGAACAAATGGTCGTGTTCCGGCGGGTGCGGGATGAGATCGCGCGGGTTTTCCAAGCCTACGCTGCTGGGCTGCTAGACGCGGGTAAATAAGCGCGTGCTTGCACTTTTACCGCGTCCCGTGTTCCCTCAAACCCATGGATTCATCCAACCCCTACTCCCCGCCAGCCATTCCCGCGATTCCGGCCACGGACGATATCTCCCGCCAGCTCGACGGCATCACCTATCCGCTCACGTTATCATTTAAGGTTTTTGCGCTGGCCAGCCAAGCGACGGTCACTGATGCCACGGGTCGCACGATTTTATATACTAAACAAAAGATGTTTAAATTCCGCGAGCATGTGGAAATCTGGACTGATAAATCGCAAGGCACCCGCCTTGCGGAGATTAAGGCTAACAAAGTGATCGACTGGTCCGCCCGTTACTTTTCCACCGATGCAAATGGCGGTGCAATCGGTAGTGTCGGCCGCCGCGGTTGGCGGTCGATTTGGAAAGCGCATTACGAAACCTTTAACCCCGGCGACAACATTCCCGACTTTTCGATCCAGGAGGAAAACGCTTGGATTAAAGTGGCGGATGCGATCCTCAGTGACATTCCGCTGGTCGGCATGTTGAGCGGCTATGTATTTCACCCGTGCTACCTCGCCACCCGCGCCTCGGGTAGCCCGGCGATGCGAATGACTAAACAACCGGCGTTCTGGGAAGGCCGCTTCCAGCTCGAAAAACTCGGCGCAATGACCCCGCGCGAAGAGTTAAATTTGTTTCTATCCTTCATGATGCTCGTCCTGCTGGAGCGGCGCAGAGGTTAGGTTACACCTTTATACAAATTTGAGTTCGGAGGTCTCTCTGCGGAATTTTACTTTTCGAGGGATGCTCCGGCGTTGTAGATTCCCGGACTTATCTTAAGAGAATCCAACCTAACATCATATCATGAAAACTCTGACTATCGACGATACCATTTATAACTTGGCCTTCCTGATCAGTGTAAAATATAAGGTAAAGACCAAGGCAACCGCGCAGCGAAGCGCAAAATCCGATGATGTATAATCCTCAAAATCTGCCTCATCGTTGGACCTTCAATTTCTTGATTGCGATCCGATTCATCTGAATGTCGAACAAGCCAATGGCGGAACGAGGCGCGATGCGGGCGAAATAAATTTCGCGGTCCGGTGACGAAATGGTGGATCGATGCAACTTCCATCAGGACGGAGCGGGAACGATTTTGGACATCCCCCATGACTTCCCAAGAACGCCCCCCGCGCCTTTCCCCTCCGATTCAAATTGATATCAATTTCCTACTGCGCCAAGTATCCGCCCTAGTGCTGGTGAAAAGGTGCCGCCGGACTTGGAATGAGTTAGGCGAGGCGGTGCTGCGGGATTGGCCGCACGATGATTCATCAGATGGAAAATCGGAGAAGAAAATCGGAGAAGGAATCCCACCTTGATAACCGCTTACGCTCTTGCCAGAGCTATGGATTTTGATTTTTCCATGCTAGCTGGGAAGGCACAGCAATTTCCCGAGGGTCACTCGGGAAAGTCGCCACGTCCCGATTAGCCACAACTGCAAAGCGCGGAGCTTTCTCCATCGCGAGCCTTTGCTCGACTCGCCGGGAAATCGACTTAGCTTGTCGCTCCGTAACCCCTTTCCCATTGTGCGATTTCTCTCTGTGTTTTCCCTAAGTCTCGCGCTCGCCCACGCTGCCGAGATCCGCTCGTGGACCGATGTCCAAGACCGCAAGATCGAGGCGACGATGGTGCGGGTGGATGGCCAAACCGTGATATTGAAACTCAAGGATGGCCGCGAGGTGCCTTATCCGTTAGCGAAACTTTCCGCCGCCGATGGCAAATACATTGAGGCTAACAGGACGCTGTCGCCGCCGGTGGCCGATGACGGGAAAGCCCTCAATTTCGACGCTCCGTGGCCCGACCTCATCAAGTTCAGCGAGGATCCCGAGATCAATACGGTGGAGGAGGACGCCGGTAAAAAACGCTTCGTTTATGAAAGCGCGAATTACCGCTACGTCTGCGATGTCCGGCTCGCGAAATCCGTGGTCAAAGGCTTCGCGGTGATGTTCGAGGCCACTCATCTGTATTGCCGCACCCTGCCACTGGCCTTCAACGGCGGGGTCAAAACGGACGGCAAATATCAGATCCTCCTCTTCGAAAATGCCGAGGATTACACCACTGCCGGCGGACCAACCGGCACGGCGGGCGTTTTCATCGGCCGCAAAAGCGCGGTGCTCGTGCCGTTGACCAGCCTGGGCGTGAAACCGGTGGGCAGCAGTTACATGTTAGACCGGGACAAGAGCAGCAACACTATCCCCCACGAGCTGACCCATCAGCTCTCTCCAGAAGCCTATTTCGCCGAAGGCGCGATGGGCTGGTTCTCGGAAGGAATCGCGGAATACGTCGCCACCACTCCCTATCGGTCCGGCACTTTTAATGTCCGTGGCAACCAGAAAGCCATCCTCGAGTACGTCACCGGCTACGGCACCAAGGACCAAGGCGGACGGGCGCTCGGCACTAAAATCCAGATGCCGCCCTTGAAGACTTTCATGCTCCAAAGCTACGCCTCCTTCCAAGAACAACCTCAGATCGGCTATGGCTGCGGCCTGCTTCTAACGGACTATTTACTCCACATGGATGGCGCTGGCGATGGTAAGCGGCTCAAGAATTTTCTCAAAGCGCTGCGCGCCGGCAAGGAAGGCGAGGAAGTGCTCAAAGTGCTGCTAGACGGCCGCACCTTCGAGAAACTCCAAGAAGATTTCACCAAAGCCTTGAGCCGCAAAGGCGTGGATTTCACCTTTGCGAAGTCTTGAGTGC
>JAYTEI010000128.1:0-3840 GCA_043735445.1 Akkermansiaceae bacterium
CGAACGCTTACCCACCGATGATCCGTCCGTTTCCCCTGCCCTAACTGGGTCCGACATCCGCCCTACGAATCCCGCTATCCGATTCCAACTGCCCGACGACAAACAATGGCCACCTCTAACCGCTCCCTAAAACCCTGAGAACCCCGCTTCCATGGCTGCGCCGTTTTGGCTTGCTGCCCAGTCTCCAGAGATTCTGGCGGGTAAGGCGGCTTCCCCCGCCTACCTCGAAGTCTCGCAGGTGCCCCCGCAATGGGAGGGCTTGCCGAAGGAATTTCCACGAATGTTCCCTTCCCTGATTTGAAAATACGGCTATAAGGAGAGCATGAATTTAAGGATCATCGGCATTTACCTAACGTCACTCACATTTGGCACTTCGGTGGCACTGGCTCAGAAAGCAGTGCCGCCACCGTCGAGCCCAAGGCTGCCACTGATGACGGTCTTCCAAGGCGAGTCGAAGTTCCAGGCGATCGTCGCCAAGGCCGAGCGGGAAAACTGGCGCAGTCTGCCGCTGGGTGAACGAACCATCCGGGTGGCCCGCGAGCTGGTAGGGACGCCGTATGTGAATTATTCGCTGGAGGTCGATGACCGGACGGAGTCGCCGGTGGCCAATTTCAAGGGCATGGACTGCTGGACGTATTACGAAAACTCGCTGGCGCTGGCTCGCATGTTGCGTTTCAAACCCGCGCCGTATCGGCCGCAGGACATGCTGCACATGGTAGAAATCGAGCGCTACCGGAATGGCGTGTGCTCAGGTAGCTACTTGAGCCGGATGCATCATTTGGAGGAAGTTTTCTATGACAATCAGCGCCGCGGCTATGCGACTAACATCACCTCCCGGATTCCGGGTGCAGAGAGAATGCACCGCGAGATCCATGAAATGACGGTGCAGTGGAAGGCTTACCGCTACCTCCGCTCGAACCCCTCGCTGATCGAGCCGATGGGAAAAATCGAAGCCCAAGTCTCAAACCTGCCGGTCTATCAAGTCCCGCGCTCCAAGGTCCGCAATGCCGAGAAATACCTCCAGAGCGGCGACATCTGCGCGATCACTTCCACCGATACCAGCGGCTACACCTCGCACGTCGGCATGATTGTTAGAATGGGCGACCGGGCGTATTTCACCCACGCCACCTCGGATCGTGACAAGGGCCGGATGGTCATCATCGACTGCCCGATCACTGACTACGTCAATGCCGGATCGAAGCACGCCGGCATCATCATTTGCCGGCCTACCGATGTGCCGCAGTCGCCATTGTGGCAGAACAACGTGGCGCGACAGTGAGGTGATCAGGAGTCTGCTAGACTCTCGGACAAGCTCTCGGCGATGGACTTGATAAACTCGCCGGATTCCTTCTCGACCAGCGGGCGGGCCAGCATTTCCTCGTAAATATTGATGTAGCGGCGGGCCACTTCCTTGTGGCTGAATTCCTGCTCGCTCTCGATCATCACCCGGCGGATCTCCCGCTCGCGGATCTCGTAGGGCAGCGCGTAGAAATTCATCGCTTGGTCGATGGACCAGCGGAATGCGCCTGAATTGTAGTGATCGAAGCGGAAGCCGTTGCCGGTCGAATTTTCGAGATTCAGCGGGCGGATCGTGTCGTAGAGGCCGCCGGTGGAGTGGACGATGGGCAGCGAGCCGTAGAGCGGCGACGTCATTTGCGGCAGGCCGCAAGGCTCGAACAACGATGGCATCAGCATGAAATCCGAAGCCGCGTAGGCGAGCCGGGAAAGCCGTTCCTCGAAATCGACGATGGCCACCCGCTCCCGCAGGTCGAACGCGCAGATGATTTTGTCGATCCACTGCTGGTGCGGACCGTTTGCGACGATGACCACTTGCAGATCGCGGTCCCAGTATTCTGAAACCAACTGATGCAGGATTTCCGTGAGAAGTTGGGGCCCTTTTTGCACCGGATCGAGGCGGGACGGCCAGAAGAAGATGGGCGCATTCACGTCCTCCTTGAGCTGGAGTTCGCGTTGCAGGGCGAGCTTGTTAGCCGCCTTGCCTTCCATGAAATCCGCCACCCCGAAATTCCGTGCCAGCGCATCGTCGGTCAACGGATTGTAGGAAACATCGGGCGCATTAAGAATGCCAGCCGAGCAGCCCGCCGTGTATTTCCCCCGCAGCTCGGCCCTAACGGAATCAGGAACCACCGAGTGCCAGCCCTCGACGATTTCCCAAAGGAAGCGCGGACTAACCGTATTGATATAGTGGGCAGCGAAAATGCCCGACGCGAGCAGATCCACCGGGACATGCGAGCGGGCGTGGTCGTAGCTGCACGGTGACCCAGTGAAATACAGATTCATCCAGAACTCGGCGGCATCGATTCCGACTTCTTCGATCTGTGCCAGCGAGACATTCAGGGTGTGGATATTGTGGACCGTGAACAACGACTTGATGCCACGGCGGCGCGCCATCGCCGGAATCAAGGCGGTCATCCAGTCATTGCAATGGACCAAATCGGGCATGACCCGTGGGATGATGTGGTTGATCACCTCGCGCTGGAAAACCAAGGCGATCCGCATCGCCTCCGCAGTGTGGTTGCTATAAACCTGCTCGCGGTAGTAGAAAATCCGGTCTTCCGCCAGATGGATGTGCGCCTCTGGCAGGACTTCGTGGTATTTCCTCAACTCCTTTTCGTGCAGGTTGAAAACGTCGCCTTGGAACATCCGCCGGTAGTTCGGCATCGCCACATGCACGTCCGCCCCTAGCTCGAAAAGCGCGGAAACCAAGGACGCGGAAACGTCCGCCAGACCACCCGCTTTTGCAGACATTCGCTGCGCCATATTGCCCATGCCTGACGGCAAATAAGTGATCTCCGGCGTGACAATGAGGATGCGAGGCTTGGCGGGCTTGGACTTGGTTGACATGGGTGCGGAATAAATGGTCGTTACTCTATCCGTTGCGGATATTGGTGGCTATCCCGAGGGATCGCCACCTCAATCTTCACGATTTCAGAGTTTATTTTGCGGCTAAAAATTTTTACCGGCCAGCCTGCCACAAGTGCCGAATGCAAAATTGCGACCACGTTTCGAGTCGTCCGAATGAGTCGCCATTGAGATCCTCCAGCGAGCTAAACCCGAGGTCAGTTAGAGCGTCCTCGCGCGAAGCCACCACCTCCGATTTCAGTTCCACCAGATGGACGATTCCCAGATGCACTTGCCCCACCGGATTCGAGTCATCGTTGAGCAGCGCGATAATGCGGTGCTCGTGTTCCTCCGGGAGGTCCAGTTCTTCCTCGATTTCCCGCGTCACTGCGGCGTGATAGGCGTCTGGACCAGTCCGGCCATCGCCCGTGTCTATCGGGTTCACATGGCCACCCACGCCCACTGAAATTTTTGCATGAAGCCGGCTTTCTCCACCGGATTTCCCGCGGGTGTAATGGAGGATGCGGTCCGCGCAACGGAAGATGCAGTACGGGATCAATTGCTTGTGGCTCGGGTCTTCCTCCGCCGCCGCCCGCTCCATGAAGAAGTGATTCGCCGGATCTAGCAGCCGTTTAATCACCTCATCAAGGCCCTCCGTCCGCAGTCCTTCAAACGATCCAATTTCATCTAACAATGCACGCGGCACCACTAACACTTCCTCGCCTCCATACTTCGACATGGCGGCAAACATAGGTTTCCGGTTCGCCGCGCCAAGCCTTCATCGGGACCTTTGATGAGGTAAATAATACCGACATCTTGAGATTACGTCATCACGTGATTCCGAATGGCCGGTTTTGTGACATGATCCCATTTGTCAGCCGGTTATCCCCGACCCCTGACCGTCCCCCACCCCATCCCCCCCTGCTATGAAACTCCCCCTTGGCTTACTGTCGATTCTTGGCTGCATCCACGCGATCC
>JAYTEI010000129.1:0-3838 GCA_043735445.1 Akkermansiaceae bacterium
CACACCGCCCCCGTGCGGGCCGAAGCCTGGCTCTACATCGTCGCCATCGGCCTCTTCACCTTCGCCGCCGTCGAGCTGGAAAAATGGCTGCGTTTCCGCAAGCCGGCTCCTCAGGACACCTGACCTCGCCCTGATTTCCGGGGTGCTTGATATGATTTCGTTTTGCAAATTGTTGCCGCCGAGCATTCTGCCGTGATTTGCAGTCAGTCAGAAAAAAGGCTCCCTCATGCGAGGGAGCCTTTAAGCTGGAGCAGGACGTGCGAGGCAGGCCGGCTGAAGGTCTTGGGACGCCCGCTCCTCCTGCTTGAGGAAGAGCGGGTGTCACAAGCTGCGCTTCAGAGTCGGAGTCGCCACAGTGCGTCCACCTCGCGGTCGCGCCAGGCGGGACGGCGCGCCATCGGATCTTGTAACGTCCGGATCGCCTTGCGGCCACCCGTCGTGAGGAAGCTCTCGCAGTCGATAGTAACGATATCGAGGCCCATGTAGTAGGCGCCTTGAAGGGTCACTACGGCTTCCTCACCCCACGTTTCCGCGAGGTATTGCTTGAGCAGGAGAGCTTCCTTCCTTCCTAAAAACAGGAAAGCTGGAGTCTCGCCATTGGCGCACTTGGAGCGGATCAGCTCCGACACTGCTTCGCCGTCCCAGACGTCCACGAAGGACAACTCGGACGGCACCATAGAAATGTCGGGATAGGGTGTGCGGTATTCGGTGATGTTCATTGTAGTGGTGTTTGGGTGTCGTTGGTCATTTAAGCACCCCCTGTGCCAGTAACCCAGATGCAAGCCGTTAAGCTTGGCAGCACAAGGTTCCGCAGGGATTTCTGTTATTTTAGCGTAGCTCGTTTCCGTTGTCATAAGCAGAGCATTACCAACGGCTCGAACTACTTAAGGACTCTGAATCATCGCTAGGTCGCAGGCAAACAGTGACCCGTGACTTTTTCGCTACATTCCGGCTGAAACGCGGCGCATTCAGACAGTTTTTCCCCGATTGCGGGGATTAGCTTTGCTTTCAGCGGGGGATTTTGCCATTTCCCGCCGCGAGAGGTAGTTCACTATTCCGTAGTATGGGATCTGTCACGGCGCTTCTTTGACCGCGAATGCCTCACGAAAAACTCCAGATCATCCGCTCCACCTGGAAGCGTTTGCGGTCCGTCCTGCGGATGTTCGTGAAATCGGAACAAGGACCGCAGGGAGTCACCTTCGCGGTGATGTTAGTCCTGCTGATGGTCGGCATCAACGGCCTGAACGTGATCAACAGCTACGTCGGGCGGGATTTCATGTCAGCCATCGAGAACCGCAATATGGGCATTTTCAGGCAGCAGGCACTGTTGTATGTGGGCGTTTTCCTGGCCTCCACGGTGGTGTTAGTTTTCTATCGGTTCACCGAGGAGCGCTTGGGAATCTTGTGGCGCGAGCAACTGACGCGGAAACTAACCGACGCCTATTTGAACGACCGCACCTACTACCGCTTGGATTCCGCCACCGGCGTCGCGAACCCGGACCAGCGGATCTCAGACGATGTCCGCGCCTTCACCACCACCACGCTTTCGTTCACCCTGCTGATCGTCAACGGCACCATGACGGCGATCTCATTTTCCGGCGTCTTGTGGAGCATCAGTCCCTTTCTGTTCTGCGTGGCGGTGACTTACGCAGTGTGCGGCTCGGTGCTGACCATCATGCTCGGCAAGCCCCTGATCCGGCTCAACTACAACCAACTCGACATGGAGGCGAACTTCCGCTCGGACCTCATCCATGTCCGGGAAAATTCCGAGTCCATCGCCCTGGCCCACCGCGAAGGGCGATTCAAGGCCCGCTTAAACAAACGCCTCGACGCTCTAACCGCCAACTTCCGCCGCCTCATCCGGATCAACCGCAACCTCGGGTTTTTCACCAATGGCTATAACTACTTCATCCAGATCATCCCGGCACTCATCATCGCGCCGATGTTCATTTGGGGTGAAAAAGAGTTCGGCGTCATCACTCAATCCACGATGGCATTCGCGACTTTGTTAGGGGCGTTTTCGCTGATCGTCACGCAGTTCCAGTCGATCTCTGCATTCACGGCGGTCACTGCCCGCTTGCACACTCTCAGCGATGCGATTGAAAAAGCCCACCGCACCACGCCGTGCTCGATCACGGTCGAAGTCTCGCCGGACCGGGTCGCCTATCAGCATGTCTCTCTCCACTCGGCGGATCGCTCACGCCTGTTAGTGGAGGATCTTAATCTTGAAATCGCACGCGGTTCGCGTTGGTTGGTCATCGGCCATGAAGATGCGCCGAAAGTGGCGCTATTCCGCGCCACTGCTGGCGTTTGGGAATGCGGCGGTGGCCAAATCATCCGCCCTGGGCTGGATGATATTTTGTTTCTACCAGAGCGGCCATACCTCCCGCCCGGCACCCTGCGCGAGGTGCTGCTGCGGACCGGGGCGGAGTCGGTGATGCCGGATGCGGTGATCCACGGCGTGCTCGTCAAGCTGGGGCTGGGAGAGGTGCTCGCCCGGGCGCACGGCTTGGATACGGATCAGGACTGGGATGATCTGTTATCGATAGGCGAGCAACACCTGCTCTCCGTCTCCCGCATTTTTTTAGCGAAACCCGCGTTCGTTTTCCTAGATCGCCCCGGCAGCTCGCTGCCGAAAAATCAAATTTCGAGCATTCTCGAGATGCTCACCGAGCAGGGGATCGGGGTGGTGATTCTAGCGAAAAATGGTGAGTCGCGTCTGCGCTACGATGCCGTCCTCGAATTCAAAGAAGGCGGCACTTGGGAAGTCCGCCATGAAACGCCGGTGGACGCTAAGGGCGAACTCAACGACTTGAGTTGTTAGCCGCTCACACCAAGCCGGGAGCTTCTGGATCGCCGAGAAATAAGGTGGCGGCCATCGGCAGCGATTTCACCCGGACGCTGACGCAGGCGGCGTCGATCAGCAGCGGATGGCCCGCAGAGTCGAGCGCGTGGCGGATTCGCTGGCCCGGCGGCAACGGTGGGGCCACGAACAAGCCACCGGGCGGCAGCGCGATCCCAGCCCCGATTTCGAACTCGATGGTGAGGGTTTCTCTGACGGCGATCTGGAAATCGAGCTTGCCGTAGCGGGTCACCAGCCCGCTCACGCCGAAGCCATTTTCCTGAGAAATCCACGACCACGGCAAGCCCGCAGCAAGGATCATTTGCTCGGAGGATTCCCGCTCGCTGGCCACCATCGCCGCCAGTGCCAGCATGTATTCCGCCGCGATCCAAGTGTGCGGCACGTCGCCAAGATGCCCCGGCGAGCGCGGGTCACGCCAAGTGATTTCCGGCCACTGGTTCCACTCGATCGGCCGCCTATCCGATAGAAAAAAGTCCAACAACTCGTGCGCTTCATCCCGTTTCCCGATGCGGACGAGCGCGCCGATGATCCGGATTTCATAGGCCGTGTAATTGAGCCACGGCACCTCGCCGCGATGCTTGCGGCGGAATCCGGCGAGGTAAGTTTCCAGCATCTGATGCAGCGGCAGCGGCGGCAGATCATCGGCGAAATCGAGTTGCGCGATGGCGTTAGCGGTCGCAGTGGGATCGAAGTCCGCCCACTCCACCGAGCCGGGGATGTAGCTGAGCTGGTGCTCGGCGATGACCTTGTCGATCGAGCGCTGCACGTCTGCTAGAAACGCGCGGGCCTCGCTCCGCCAGCGTGCCGCCTCGTCCGGCATCGTCATCGCGTCTGCCAATTCCGCCGCCGCCTCCAGCCCGCGGACGCCCCAGAAATCATCCCAATACGAATGCACCGGATGCGCGAGGTAGCCTTCGTGGCTAGCGGACTCCGGCAGCAGTCCATAGCAATCCGCGCGCTCCGTGCCGATGAATT
>JAYTEI010000130.1:0-8371 GCA_043735445.1 Akkermansiaceae bacterium
ACCACCGCCGAAGGGGCTGACTGGTCGGTCGTGATGCCCGCCGCTTGGCTGCATGATTGCGTGATCGTGCCCAAGTCATCGCCTAACCGCAGACAGGCATCTATCATCGCAGCCCGCCAAGCCGTCGCGTGGTTAGAGCAGCATCAGTGGCCGCATGGCAGCTTGGATGAAATCGCTCACGCCATCGAAGCCCACAGCTTTTCCGCCGGCATCGTGCCCCGCACGATAGAGGCGAAGGTTGTCCAGGACGCGGATCGTCTCGATGCCTTGGGAGCCGTCGGTCTGGCCCGCACCTTGATGCTCGGCGGCGAACTGAGGCGCGAGTTCTATGCGGCGGCAGATCCATTTTGCGAAGCGCGCGCACCCGATGATTCGGTTTACACGCTCGATCACCTCTACGCGAAATTGCTCACGCTCGAAGGCACCATGCAGACATCTAGCGGAAAAGCCGCAGCCCGCCAGCGCACCGAATTTCTCAGAGGATTTCTCGATCAGTTGCGGGACGAGATCGGATAGATCCAAAGTGTCCCGGCTGTCTCAGCCGGATTACAAACCCACCACTCCCGCGCTTCCTTCCCCCACCGCTCTAGCAGCGTCTTCGCCATGTCGCTGGGAGTCTCCGCGCCGGCGATGCCGCACGCGGCAAGGATGCTTGCCATCCTTTAGTAGGCAAGCCGTGCCAGGCTGACCCGGACAAAACGTCACAAGCGCGACAAACCCTCGCCCCTTGTTCATGCAGTTCGCAGTGATCGAAACATCGAGAAACCTTGATTTGCCGACGTTTCATCAGCGTTTGGCGGATTTTGCATGAGTTCTGCGAAGGGACCAACGAACCTAAAACCAACTGTTATGAACCTCATCCAAAGATACCAACCCGCCCTTTCATGGGTCAATGAAATCGACCGTTTCCTGAACCGCAGTGTGCTCAATCCGGTCGTGGCCGCTGGCCCACGCGAGTCATTTCGCGAAGCGGAAAACGCCTGGACTCTCCGCCTGGATCTGCCGGGCTATCGCAAACAAGACATCACTCTAACGGTAACGGATCGCACCTTGCAACTCGCCGCAGCCACTCCACCTGAGCAGCCATTCGGCGGGAAGTTAGAACGTCAATGGAAGCTCGGCGGCGACGTGGATGCCACCGCCATTTCCGCCCGCCTCGAGAACGGCGTGCTGGAACTGATACTCGCCAAACGGACGCCAGTCATCGTCCAACCCACCACTATCGAAATCCAATAACCTAACTAACATTTACACTTATGAATACCTGCCAATGCCCCACCGAAACCGCTCCGTCGAAGGAGCTGAATGAAACGATTCATCGCCCGCAGTATCGGGTCCACGAAGACGTGAATGGACCAAGCATCAGCATCGCCCTGCCCGGCGTGCGCAAGGAGGATCTCAAGCTCACCCTGCATGAGTCCAGCCTGCGGATCGAAGCACCACGGCGCGATGCCGACTCGCCGAAACACTACCGACTCGCCCTCCGTCTAACCGCCCGACTCGACGGCACCAAGACCACCGCCACCCTCGACGCAGGTGTGTTGACTCTGCTGGTGCCGGTGCGAGACGAAGCCAAGCCACGCCAAATCGCGGTGAATTGAGTGCAGAGAGACCAAAAATTCAGGGCGGACAGAAATGTCCGCCCTTCTTTTTTAGCACTAGATTCTAACTGCCTTGAGCGCGATGAACAGCGGAAACTCCTCCGCAGCGGCGTGCTCGGCTTTGCTGAACGGGCCGGAGCCTTGCGAGCGGCGGTGGCTGTAGAGTTCCTCGCAGGCGGTCACGGCGAGGCCGCTTGTTCCCATGGCGGTTAGAAGGTCGGCCAGCGGGCGGTGGTGGAAATGGGTTTGCTCGCCAGTCCCTTTCCCCGGATGAGTGGTGATCGGGATTTCTAACGGCGTGGCGTAGCTGTCGAGGCGGCGGTATTGGATTTTTTGGTCCGCGTCCCAACCCCAGTGAGATTTGCGGGGGATGCGAAAGCACGGGTGCATGAAAACCAGCACCGCCCGGCCACCCGGCTTGAGGGCGTGGGCAAGGTTACCAAACATTCTAACGACGTCAGGCACATCATGGACTGCCATGATGCAGGTGGCGGCATCATGGCTGCCGTTAGACCATATACCTGGCAAGCACACATCGGCGACGATCAAGGAAACACGCGGGTCGGCAGCGTGGCGGGACTTCGCGGATTCGATGAGCCGCGGGCTTGCATCGACGCCGGTGAACTTGCCGATTTGCGCCTCTAGCAGCGGCCGGATCAGCACGCCTTGGCCACAACAAATGTCGATGATCGACTCGCCGGATTGCGGCGCGAGCATCCGCAGGGCGGCAGGGAGGATGACGTTCTGGTGGTAGTCCGAGCCGGCCTCGCCGACGAGTTTGTCATACCAAGCCGCCACCGGATCCCAGCCGCGATCTTTGGCAAGCGGCGAGGGCTTGCGCCCTTTTTGAGGCTGGATCGGTCGGCGTGGCGGCGGCATGGGCGGACGATAGGCGGAGATCCATGCGGCCAGCAAGTCATGACATTTTGAGAGTGTCTGATGCGATGTGATAGGCGCAGATGCAAACTCGCTTGGAGACTTCTGGATTCCCTAACAACGACCCCGCAGATGGTGGAATTTTCACGAGCAATTCTACCCTTTGATTTTTTCCGTGTGGGTATGATCAGCGGCCTATGAGAACAAACTCAAGCCCCACCACTAACGAATTGGAGTCCCTGCGCAAGCATATCTCGCAGCTCGCCAATCTTCCGGAATCCCAGTCTCCGACGCTCAGCGCCTACTTGGATCTAAGCCTAACTAAGGACTCTATCAGGGCCAAGCTCGCGAGCTGGGCGGGACCTGCCCGCTCCACACTCGATGCCACGCAGCGCATTCATTTCGATGGTGCGCGCCAGGATGTGCTCGATGTAATTTCCCGCGATTGGTCCGAGGAAATTCGCAGTGTGGCGGTCTTCAGTCGCCACGGAGAAAGTCCCCTGCTGTTAGTTATACCCTTCAGCGCGGCGCTGGAGCTGCATTTCGACGCTTCCAGTCTGCCATCCATTTTCCCGCTGGTGCAGTTGAAGGACCGCTTCCACCGGTTCGTCGTCGTCATCGCCACGGACGATGCTTCGAGGATTTTCGAGGTCACGCTGGGAGCTGTTAGTGAGTCGATCCTCACCGAGCGACCTGAGCTGGGGGGCAACCTTGGCCGCGAGTGGGGACGGGAGCGCTTTCACCAGCGCAAGCGCGAGAGTGACAACCGCTTCTACCGCGACCAGGTGACCGTCATCACCAACTTGATGGCGAAGCGCGGCCTCAACCATTTGATTCTAGCAGGTAACCCTCGCCACGTCGCAGGCTTGCGTGAAATCCTCCCCAAGCACATCGGCAGCCGACTGATCGGTGAGTTGTTAAAGACTCCGTCACGCGGGGATTACTCGACTGTGTTAGAGCAGGCCATCGGCGCCTTCGTCGAGGCGGAGCGCGCGGAGTCCCGCGACACGGTCAGCCGCTTGCACGAGCAAGTCCGGCGCGGAGGACTCGCGGTGGTGGGAGTGGATCGCTCGCGGGATGCAATTCTCGGTGGCTACGCCTCGGAGCTGGTGATTTCAGAAGAACTTCCCAAGGACGATCGCGAGGAACTCACCCGCCTGGCGACCTCGCGAAATCTCGCCATCGAGGTCTGTGAAGGCGACGAGCTGCTGGCGGACCACGGAGGTGTCGGCTGTCTGCTACGCTACCGCCCCGAGATGCTAACAGAGGAGGCGGTGGCCGTTTAGACCGGTCCGCGTGTCAGATTTCTCCAACAACAATCCGGGGGGCGGTTACGAGGCCAAGAGGCTTGGTCACCGCCCCTCAGGTTGGTGGAAATGACACAGTTTCCGATTGGGGAAATCTTCCTCATTGTGGGAAAACTTGCCGCAGTTAGTCTGCCTGCCGATGTCCCAACGCGTTGTCATTCCCGAGTTGCTAGATCACTTACCGGCAGACGATCTCGAGGCTCTACGCAGCCGCCGGGATCTGCGGCGGATCAATTTCCTGATGGGCAACGAACGCTGGGTCTGTCGGACTGTTAGCCAATTCCCAGACGCAGCGAATCGCGGCATCGTGGAGATCGGCGCGGGCGATGGGCTGCTTTGCAATAAGCTAGCGGAGTTGTTTCCGCAGGCGACGGTGGCGGCGTATGATCTGGCACCACGGCCGGTGGAATTAGCGCCGCGTATCGGCTGGCAGCGGGGAGATATTTTCGCAAGTCCGCCACCGGCGAGCGGCGGGGTGCTGGTGGCGAGTTTATTCCTGCATCACTTCGAGGCAGCCGCGCTCACAGCCCTTGGCGAGTGGTTCGGAAACTTCGAGGTGCTGGTTTTTAACGAACCGGATCGAGCGCGACTGCCGCATTTGTTAGGTCGCTCGCTGCATCCGTGGATTAACCGCGTGACGCGGCACGACATGCATGTGAGCATCCGCGCCGGATTCGCGGCGGGTGAAATCGGCCGCTTGCTGGGACTGGCTGCAAGCCGCTGGCGGACCCGCGAAAGTTCCACATGGCGCGGCGCGAGACGCGTGATAGTTTCCCGGACTTGAGGCGGGAAATCACCATAGCAGGCGGAGGATTGGCGGGATTGTCACTGGCAGTGGGGCTGCGGCAGCACGAGGTGCCGGTGACGGTGCTAGAAGCAGGAAACTATCCGCGCCACCGAGTGTGCGGGGAGTTTATTTCCGGGGTGACGGCGGAAACTCTAACGGCGTTAGGAATCGCCAGAGCGTTCGAGGATGCCCGCCGCCAGCGGTCGCTTGGCTGGTATGAAGCCGGGCGGCTGATCCACCGAGACGAGTTAAAAACGCCGGCGCATGGCATTTCCCGCTATCTACTGGACGAACGCTTGCGGCAGCTCGCGGTGGCCGCTGGAGTGGATGTTAGAACCGGCGTGCGTGCCCGGCCCGAGGCGCAAGATGGGCTAGTCTGGTGCGCGGGACGGCGGCCTCGCAACGGTCGCTGGATCGGCCTCAAGGCGCATGTGAGAAACCTGCCAATGGCGGCGGATCTGGAAATGCACGCGGGGAGAAATGGCTACGCCGGATTGGCGGGCGTGGAGGACGGCTGGACGAATGTGTGCGGGCTTTTCCGGCTGGACCGGACGCTCCAAGCCAGCGGCGCGGGACTGCTAACCGCCTATCTGGAAGCGGGAGGAAATCCGCAACTTGGCGCTGCCTTGCGCGCTGCCGAGTGGCGGGATGGCTCGTTTTCCGCCGTGGCGGGATTCGAACTCGGACGGCAAGTGGCAGTCCCCGGTTTACTCACGCTGGGCGACGCGGAAAGCATGATTCCGCCGTTCACTGGCAACGGGATGTCGATGGCCTTTCAAGCGGCGGAATGCGCGCTCGGCCCGCTGGCCGCGTGGTCGCGGGGCGAGCAAGCATGGTCAGTCGCGGCTAACAGCGTGCGCTCTGCGGTGGCCCGGAAATTCAAACGCAGACTGGCCGTGGCGGGGATGCTGCACCCACTTTTGCTAGAGGCGGGCGGGAGATCGCTGTTGCAATGCATGGCTCGCGCCCGTCTGCTCCCGTTCCAACCGATGCTCGCCCTGATCCGCTAAAAATTTATGTATCTCCGCTCACTCGCCACGGCTGTCCCGCCTAACTCATTCACCCAAGAAGATTGTTGGAACGCGATGCAGCGCGGCAATTTCCTGGCCACCCTCAAGCCCAGATCGGTGGCGCTGATGGAAAAAATCTTCGCCAACGGAACCTCGGGAATCGCCCGCCGGAACC
This sequence comes from Akkermansiaceae bacterium, assembly GCA_043735445.1. Classification (GTDB taxonomy): domain Bacteria; phylum Verrucomicrobiota; class Verrucomicrobiia; order Verrucomicrobiales; family Akkermansiaceae; genus Luteolibacter. The sequence continues at coordinate 5,757 of JAYTEI010000130.1, forward strand.
TCGCGCTAGACTCGATCATCGCGCCCTTCGGCGATAATGCGGAAACGCTGAATAACAACTTCGAGCGCGAGGCTCCCGCGCTAGCCGCCACTGCATTGTTAGACGCCCTGCGCAAAGCCGGCAAGGTGGCGAGCGAGGTGGACGCGCTGTTTGTCTGCACCTGCACCGGCTACCTTTGCCCCGGCGTGTCGAGCCATCTGGCGGAGCAAGCCGGGCTGCGCCACAACGTATTTCTATCTGATCTAGTGGGCCAAGGCTGCGGTGCGGCGATCCCGATGCTGCGCGCGGCGCACGGATTTCTAGCAGCAAATCCCCAAGCCGTGGTGGCGACGGTGGCGGTGGAAATTTGTTCGGCAGCGTTTTTTGCCAATGATGATCCGGGAGTTTTAATCAGCCTCTGCCTATTCGGCGACGGCGCGGCGGCGGCGATCTGGACGGCTGATGGTGCGCCCGGCGAGTGGCAAGCGGGGCATTTCACCACCACCCATCGCCCGGCACAGCGCGAGAAAGTTAGATTTGTGAACTCGGAGGGAAAACTGAAGAACCAACTGCATCGCACCGTGCCAGCGCTGGCGGCGGAGGCGGTGGCGGAGTTGTTCACACTGCGCACCGCCGAGCCGGATCAAGTGCTCGCCCACTCTGGTGGCCGCGATGTGGTGGAGGCGTTAGAAAACGTGCTGCCATTCGAGCTGATAGAAACGCGTGGGGTGCTGCGGGACCACGGCAACATGAGCAGTCCGTCGGTGATGTTTGCGCTGGAGCGCAGGCTAACCGAAGCGCGGGCGGACGACCGACGGCTGTGGTTGACCGCGTTTGGCGCGGGATTCGCGGCTCATGCGTGTGAGATGTGGCGGGAGAAAAAAGGGAAGATGGTAACCACTGATTTCACTGATTGAACTGATTTTGAAGAACTTGAAAAGAGTAGCCTATGCACGTAATAGGTGAGGAAGATTCCTGCCAACTCTTTCAGTGAAATCAGTCAAAATCAGCGCAATCAGTGGTAAATTTCGCAGCTAACACCTTTGTCATTTTCTTTCTGGGACAAAATGGAGCGGGACGCTCCAGCCACTTTCAAGCAACTACTTTTTGCGGATGTGCCAGATCTCGACGAGTTGGTTGCTCTCCGGGATGCGGCTGCCGAAGCGGTCGGTCTGGCCGAGATAGACGGCCTGGGTGAACTGGCCGGGACGCTTGGCGGAGGTGATCAACTGCGCGGCAGCGGTGGCTCTATCGGATGATAGGACGCGGTTGGCATCGACATTGCCGGTCTCCGACGCGTAGCCGATCGCGAGGATGAGATCGCCATCCGGGATCTCCGTGATGAGGCTGCGGAGCGCTTCCTCATCCGCCGCCGACAAGGCGCTGGAGCCGGTGGCGAACTTGAGGGTCTTCCTAACATCCGCGCCGAGTTTCACGGCCAGGCTGCTGTAGGCGGAGGAAATTTCCGAGTCGGGCTGACCCTCCAACAGACGCAGGCTGCGGAACAATTCGACTGCGGCGGGCAGCAATTCGTTTTCCGAACTGGCGAAGAGTTTCGTCTTCGTTAGAGCGCCTTCTAGCTCTTTGACGCGGGACTCGAAAAACTCCTTGGCGCGCAGTGTTTCATCGAAGCGGCGCTTAAGATCGGCGAAATCCTCCGCAGATGGGCCACCGCTCGCGGTTAGCATTCTCTGGCGGGTGACTGTTAGTTCATCGCTCTGGGCATCGCGTTGGGCTTTGAGATCTGCGAGATCGCTGCGGAGGCGGTCGGCATCGGAGCCGCCGACCAAGGCGCGATTCAGGTCGCTCTGGAGACGGCTATTCTCGGCGAAAATGCTTTGCCGGAGTTTTTCAGAACGCAGGATTTCCGAATTACTGGCAGTGAGCAGCTTGTCCTTTTCCTCAATCATCTGCTGAAATCTAGCGGTGAGACCGACCAGTGAATCGGCGTCTTTTTTCAGCCGGGAAGCGATGTCTTCGATCGGCTCGGAGACTCCTTCAATGGGACTCAATCCCATGGCGATCCGCTGGCGGTTGAGCTCGGAGCGGCGGGCGTCCACGTCTGACTGGAGGGTCGCGAGACGGCCATCATCGGGTGCCGAGCCGGTCGTTCCACTTTTAAGAACCATCACGATCACCCCCCCTAACAGCGCGATGATCACGAACGCCAGCGCGACGACTGGAGGAAGATTGGGTTTAGAAACCGAGGTGTCAGTTTGCGCATCCTCGTTCCCGTGCGCCGCTTCTTGACGATCTTCTTGTGGCGATTTCGCATCCGACATGCCGGGAGGTTGCCCACCCCGCGCCGCCGCTGTCAACCCGCCGCTTGGCTCAGCTAGAGAGCAGCCGGAGGAAATCCACGGGCCTATCAAATAGGTATTCCGGCTTCGCCGCAGCCAGCGCTTCGCGCGAGTTAAACCCCCAAGTGACGGCGGCAATTGGAATGCCTGCTTTTTGCGAAGCCTTCACATCGCGCAACTCGTCGCCGATGTAGAGCAGCTCACCGGGGCGCAGGGAAAACGTCTTGAGGATGGCTTTGAGGTGTTTGGCCTTGCCCGTTAGCTTGGAGGTGGAGGAAATGAAATCGAACTGATCGCGCAGCCCGTGAGTGCGCAGGAACAGATCGACATTGGCGG
>JAYTEI010000131.1:0-1636 GCA_043735445.1 Akkermansiaceae bacterium
ACTTCCGTCACGATGCCGGTGCTGCCGCCGACGCTCACACTTCGGCCCGGTTTCATCCGTTTGCCGGGTCTAACCAAGCAGCGCCATTCCAGCGGGGACAACCGGTCGAGGCAGAGCAGTTCGGTTTTGCCATCGTCTGAAAACACCCGGGCGGGGATGACCTTGGTGTCGTTGAGGACCACCAGGTCATCCGGCCGCAAGTATTCGGGAAAGTCGCGGAACATCCGGTGCTCGATGATGCCGCTGTCCTTGTGCACCACTAACATTCTTGAGGCGGAGCGCTCGGCGAGTGGCCGTGCGGCGATGAGTTCTTCCGGCAGATGGTAGTCGAAATCTTGGGTCAGCAGCGGCATTGACCATGGGTAGCCAGCGGTTCGACCCGCCGCAAGGCTACAAGGAAGGGCGATCTCCGAATCGCCTAAGCCCATGAAGTGGCAATGGGATGGGGTGAGCCTCGATTCACTGGCTTCCCATGGGCAGCGGCGATTCGGAGATCGCCGTTCCTTGAACTCAGAGTCTCGCGACCCGGGGCGAAGGCTGTTAGCCGCCCTTGAGTCTCGACTCCCAGTAGCGAGGGCGGCGACTGGTGTGCATGACCGCGATGATGATCACTTGTTCCCGGGTCATTTCGTAAATTACGACATAAGGAAACTTGTCCGCTTTCATCCTGCGGAACCGGCTATCAAAGCAACGCGGAAGCAATGGATTGGCGACTCGAACGAATTTGAGCAAGTCCGTCTCTCACTTCCGCCATCACTTGGTCATGGGGAGTCAACCCGCTGATGCCATCCCGCAGGTTCTTCGCGCGACGGTTGATTTCCTCCATCCACTCGCCGCTGATTTCCTCGTCGTCATCAAGGCTTTCAAGCAAACTTGAGGCAAGACGCGAACGATCTTCAAGCGGAAGATGCAGTGCGTCATCCTTGATTTTTTCGTAGTTGCCGATGGATGCGATCACAAGTGGCAGGGTAGCTCGTAGCTCGGGCATCACCCTTGGCGAGCTTGAAGTTTTGGTCCAATCCCATCCCGCCGCAGTCCAAGGCTCGTCAGAACCTCGGGTCCTTGGGATTTCCGCCGGAGAGGATGTAGGCGTAAAGGTCGAGGAGTTCATCCGGGTTGAGGGTGTTGAGCAGTCCGGGCGGCATCATGGAAAGGGTGTGGCGTTGGCGATCCTTGATGTCGGCATCGGCGACGGGGGTGAGGGCGTTCGGGGCGAAGGCGCTGGTCATGACGAAGAGGGTGTTGTTCTCCTCCACCACGACGCGGCCGACGATGGTTTGGCCACTTTTCAGGGTGATAACCTCGCTGGGGTATTGATCGCTGATGACCTTGGACGGCTCGGTGATGTTCTCGGTGAGGTCGCGGACGGTGTAGCGGTTGCCAGCGCCGGTTAGGTCCGGGCCGGTGTTGCCGCCTTGGCTGCCGAAGTGGTGGCAGTTGATGCAGAGAACCGAGGAAAACATTGCTTTGCCTTGCGCGAAGTTGCGTTTTTTGAGGCCGGTCGCAGCGAGGGCGACGATCTCGTCGGTGGTGTAAGCCTTACCGGGGCCCTTGGGTGGGACGACCGGAATCATCTCGGTGGGGATGACGGTGGTGGCGAGCTGCGCCAGTGCCGTGCGCTCGGTTTCATCGGTGA
>JAYTEI010000132.1:0-3791 GCA_043735445.1 Akkermansiaceae bacterium
GAAACCTGTTCCCACGATACCGCCGGCCGCCTAACGGGACGCACCTATTCCGCAGGTCACTTCCTGTTGGAACTTAATGGAAATGGCTGCGTCACCTCCCGCACTTGGACCGCCCTCTCCTCGCTCGCCAATACGCCGCCCAAGACCTTCACTGTTAGCCGGGTGTTGGACCCGCTCAGTCGCTGCATCCAGACTACCGATGGCGTCGGGAACACCGCTCGTTTCGCGTTCGACTCGCTGTCACGCGTCGTCTCCGAAACCGATCCTGGTGGCTTGGTCATCCGGACGGCTTACGATGGTTCCTCCAGCGCGGGGTCTTTCAGTTCGCAAGTCTCCGCCGACTTCAATGGCGACGGAAAGCCTGAAGTCCTTTCCTCCAGCCTCATCCGTGGCGGCGATCGTTCCCGCAGCACCGATGCCCGCGGCTATTCCACCTTTTTCACCAATGATGCCTTTGGCCGATTAGTGCGCTGTGATCGTCCCGACGGCACGTTTGAAACCACCTCCTTCGACAGTCGGGGATTCATCGTCCGGGGAACCTTCGCCGACAGTAGCGCTAACGATCTCACCTGCGACTCCAATGGCCGCGTGAAGTCCGTAGTCTGGTCGTCTATTCCGTCCGGGGTTCTGCCCGTGGCTGATAGGACGATGCAATACGACGGCCTCGGAAATCTAACGAGTTGCACCCAGGGCACCTCGGTCGTCACCGCGACTTACGATTCCTGCAGCGATCAGACCAGCGAAACTCAAAACGGCCGCACCGTCAGCCGCGCCTTCAATCACCGGGGTTGCACCGGCATCACCTATCCGGATGGCAAGCGGTTGCAGCAAAGTCGGAATGTCTTCGGCGAGTTGGTGTCCGTTTCCGCAGTCTCTCAGGCGGGTGTTGTCCTCTCGCCGCCTGTGGTCAGCTTTGATTATCTCGGTCATCAGGTTTGCCGATCGGTCCAGAGAAATGGCATTACCACCAGCTACAGCTATCGCGGCGACAACGAGGTCAGCCCGGCAGGTCCGGAGGATTTCTCGTTCGGCTCTTGCGTTCGTGAAACCATCACCAACGCCTCTTCAGTCGTGCTTTCGGACAAACTCGTCAGTCGCGACGTCAACCAACGGGTCTGCACCTGCACCGAGGGATACAGCGTCCAAAGCCAGCAGAAGACCAGATTGACCGTCACCCCGCGTGATACTTTCGGCAACATCGCCGCCTGCGTCATCAGCCGTCGCGACTCCGCCGCGCTGCCGCCGGTAGTCGAGAGTTCGGTTAGTTATACGTATGATCTCGATGGCACGCGCCTCACCGAGCTTCGCAGCAGCCTGGCAGGCGAATATCTCAAGAGCGCCGTGGCACCGTCGCTCGACCAACAAATGGGGCAATACTCCAGTTGGCCGGGTGGTAATCTCACTTGGGATTCGAATGGCAACATCGCGACCTTCCAAAAAGGCGCTAACCAACTCACCTTTGTGCATGACGTCGAAGGCAGGGTTGTCCGGGTCAATGACTCCACTGGTCATGCGGTCGTCGGTTATGGCTACGATGCATACGGGCGTCGGACTGAGGAACTCAAAGAAAGCCCCACAACCGGCAACCTCGAAATCATCATCAAATTTACTTACGACAACTCGGTCTGCATCCAAGAACTCGGCACCGACAACATCGCTAACCTAACCTTCGTCTGTGCGGACGGCATCAGGCAGTGCATCTCCACCCGCAATGGCACGATCTATTATCCGCATGGTGGTGCCACCTCGGATTCGAGCGAAAAAATCCAGAGCTGGGTGAAAAACTGCTACGACAAGGGCGGGCTGTGCAAAATCGCATTGGTGACCAATGCCACCGGAGTTCCAGTTGAGCGCTTCGGCTGCGACGAATCCGGCAAACCGATTTTCCTCACCGCAGAAGGATCGCCTTCCAGTGCCACGAGTTCCGCCATCGGCCTCCGCTGGCTGGCTCCGGAGTGCGCGTGGGAACCGCAACTCGGCATGTATGCCTGCCCCGGCAGTATCTACAGCCCGGATCTGGGAAGGTCGGTATCGATGTCGGTTAGCGAGGCCAAACCCCAGGCCCCTCGGGAACGCAGAGGCGCTTTCCCAAGGAAGTCCCATTGATTCCCCTCCTCATGCGCTTTTCCAATGGCATGGGCCTTGCTGAGCGTGATTCCCCACTTCAGTGCCCACCGTTCCCACACCCCACTCCGGTCTGCAACCCTCTCTAGGTCGGTGGCAGGTTCTCTTCTACGGACTCGGCTCAATGTTAGGAGCCGGGATCTATGCCCTCGTCGGCCGGGCCGCAGAGTCGTTGGGAAATGCGATCTGGCTGGCATTTCTAGCAGCGATGGTCGCGGCGCTGCTAACGGGATTGTCTTATGCCTGCGTCGGCGGCCGTTACTCCAAAGCCGGCGGCGCGGCGTATGTGACGCACCGTGCGCTGGGGCGGCCTGCGCTGAGTTACATGGTCGGCATCGCGGTGATGATGAGCGGGCTGACGAGCATGGCTACGGGTTCGCAAGCGATCGCGGAGAACTTGGAAAAGGCCTTGGGAATGGCGCTGCCGATCAAGTGGGTGGCGATCGGGCTGGTGTTTCTAATCGGCTGCGTGATTTTTCGCGGCATCCGCGAGAGCATGTGGGTGAACCTCGTTTGCACGGTGGTCGAGGCGGCGGGGTTGCTGTTCATCATCGCCGTCGGCGTGCGGTTCTGGGGCGGGGTAAACTATTTGGAAACGCCTGCGGATAGTGGCGGGATCGGCTCGGGCATCACGCTCGCTCTGGTTTTGCAAGGCGCGGTGCTGATGTTTTTCTCGTTCATCGGCTTCGAGGACATTCTCAACGTCAGCGAAGAGGTGAAGAATCCCAAACGCGACATCCCGTTCGGTCTGATCGGGGCGATGATTCTTGCCACGTTGATCTACATGGCGGTGGCGATCACTGCTGTTTCCGTGTTGCCGTGGCGGGAACTCGCGGCCAGCAAAACGCCGCTGATGGAGGTGGCGCGGCGCGCCGCTCCGTGGTTCGGGGGGATCGACCGCGTCTATCTGGGCATCACCATTTTCGCGATCGGCAATACCGCACTGCTCAACTATCTGATGGGCTCACGCCTGCTTTATGGCATGAGCCGCCAAGGGCTTTTGCCGGCTGTTCTGGGGAAAATCCACCCGCAGCGCCACACGCCGCAACTGGCGATCATCGTGCTGTTCGGGATCGTCTCGTTGCTCATCCTGAGCGGCGGAGTGAAGCCGCTGGCAGAGGCGACGGTGCTGTTGCTGCTGGTCGTTTTCACCTTGGTCAATCTCTCCCTAATCGTTCTCAAGCGCCGTCCGGGCGAGCCGACGGATGGCTTCGATGTCCCGCTGGTCGTGCCCATTTTAGGAGCGCTGGTCTGCGCGCTGCTGGTGGTCGTGCGGGTGCAAGCCGCTTTCACCGATCCGAAACCGGGCGCAGCCGTCGCACCGTTGATCGCGCTGGGAATCTTCGGCGTGAGCTTTCTGCTCTATTTCCTGATGAAGCCCAAGGCGTCGGTGGCCTGATCTTTATACACAAGTAGATCGGCATCGCAAAATTTTGCGACCAATGAAGCACGGAGGGACGGAGCGCTGACTTTAGTCGGCGTGTTTCGAGCGGCTGACTTTGCGGGAGGGGTGAAAAAGGGGAGCGAACTCGCCGACTAAAGTCAGCGCTCCGTAAGAAGAACCCCGGCGAGTGGGCAGCAAGGAGCGGCGGACTCCGATCCGCCGTGGCCAATGGTGGGTCGATGATACTGAGCGAAAGCGCTTTTCCATCGGCTACTCATTGGCC
>JAYTEI010000133.1:0-3787 GCA_043735445.1 Akkermansiaceae bacterium
GGTTGCCATCGCCCGTGATCAGGCCGCGGGTGAGGTAGCGCTGCGGCACGGTGGATGGGCGGACGGCGGTGACGGTGGCCGCGGCGACCTCGCGTTGGCTAGGAGTAAAAGCAACAGGCAAGCCGGTGGCGCTGAAGCTGATTTCCCAAGAGACGGCTCCCTCGGCGGGTCCGTGGCTGATCCACGGGTAGCGTTTCACGAAATCCGGGGTGCCGTGCGCTGGCAGGGTGACTTTGAAATAAACCGGGGTGGAGGCGATGAATTGGCTGAACTGGTAATCGGGGTTGGCCTTGTGCTCGACGAAGAACCGCGCCGCGTCGCCACCGGTGATGTTCATACCGTTGAAGATGCCGTGGTAGTTCGTGCCGCCGGCGAATTTCTTGTGCCAGTCCTCATAATGAGTGCTCATGACCATCCCGAGTTCGAGGTGGCAATGGGCGCGGGTTCGGTCGATCCCGGCACCGGTGAAACCCATCCGCCCGAGGACGCCACCGGCTTCCACTGGGTCGCCCAGCTTGCAGGTGATTTCCGCGAGATGGGCGTAGAGCGAATAGACGGCTGAGTTTTCCCAAGTGTGCTCGACCACCACGTATTTCCCGTAGTTGCTGCGTCCGGCGATGGGGCTGGTGTGGACGACGCGGCCTGCGGCGATGCTCGAAACGAGATCCAGCGGGTTACCGGCTTTATCGCGATTCACTGGGGAAATATCGATGCCTTCATGGAATTTCGTCAGCAGCATTTCCCCGTTGATGCGGACCGCCGAGCGGACAAATCCATAACTGCCGGCTTCCCACGGCTTGGTCACTAGGCCTTCGAAATTCCGCTCCACATACATGTAGAACTGGTCCGGTTCACCGGTGAGGAGATGCTGGTTTGCCGTCGGCAGGTGGAGGTCGATCGGGGCTGCGCCTAGGACACCGGCGCACGAGAGAATGAGAGCTAGAAATCGGATCATCGCGAGTGACTACTTTTTCTTTTTGCCAGCGGCACCGGTGCGCGGCAGATCTTTGTCGAGAAGGGTCAGGTCGGCGAGGGTGACCCCTTTCCAGATCACGATGATCCCGTCGTTGATTTGCTTGTCGATGGCCACCCCGTCCACCACCCGACCGTTGATTTGGGCGATCATCCAGCGGCCTTGGTTAGCGGCAGTGATCGCCGCGAGGCGGGCGGCGGCGTTGCCCTTGAGCCTAAAAACCAGCCCATAATCCTCGCCGACCGAGGACGGAAACGGGCTGAAAGACACCATATCCTTGAGGTTGATTTCGGGCAAACGGCGGAAATAGCGCGTATCCCCATTCGCAAGCTGGGGGAAGATCATCTTTGGATTGTCAGTCGCTTCCGTTTCCAAATGAAACGTCACCGACGCCTTGTCTTCCTTCTTGCCGCCCGCAAAAACGCCCGGTGCCAAGGCCAGGACGACCATCATTGTGAGTGCTGCGAAGCGTGACTGCATGGCCGGAGTGAAGCAGAAGAAGCTGATCCCGGAAGGAAAATCGGGCATCATTGTGCTGAGTCCGCCTTTTAGACCGGGCTACCTGAGGCAAATTGTGGCAAACAGCCGGTGCAGGAATTGTGTCAAGCGCGGGAACCCCGACACGAGACCTGGCTGGCTGCCAACTGTGCGCTCCCCAGTAGAACGACGAGCAATCTGGATGGGTGGCTTGTTAGCCGACTCACTCCAATTTCCTTCCATGCGCACCAGATCCTCCAGCGGAATCAACTCGAAGCCATCGCCCGGATCGGTGAGTTCGAGTTCCGGTGTGGCTGCAATCGCAGCCGGCACGGCTTTTTCTCCCGCCCAGAGGATGTGCACCGCATCGCGGATCTTCGCGTCCGGGCCGTCGAGGAAAACAACCATTGAAGCTGCCTTGCCCAGAGAAGCGACCCGGCGATGCGCGAAGTCGGCGGCTTCAAGTGCGTCCCGCGCCCGATCCAAATCTTCGCGGCGGAGCATGATGTCCACATCCCGCGTGTTCCTAACGGCCGCAGCATCCACGCGGGAAACCCAAGCCGCCACGGCATTTCCTCCGACCACGGCGTAGCGCACGCCCGCTTGGGCTAGGGCAGCCGCCGTCCGGTCGAGCCGGTTCTTCACGCTTTCAATACCTTCAGCCATGCGCTGCTAGGATACGGCTGCTAGAGCGATTGCTTTGCTCATGCGCGGAAACTGCCACAAAGCCAGAATCGAACCACGAGACAAATCGAGGTCTCAGCAGAGGTTGCCGCCATCTGCCCTAACAAGCGGCGAGACCTGAACGCCGCTGGCCATGAAACAGCCGCTGGGAGCACTAGTGATCCCGGTGTAGCATGGGGGAGCGGAGACACAGGCCAGCCATTGAGTTTCGAGATCCATGTTCCCCTGTGCCGCCTCTGTTCATTCAAGAATCGGTTCAGGCCTCACCCATTCACACCCATGCACAGACGAATTCCTCGGATACTTCTGCCTCCACTTCCTCTATGGACTTGGCGCGGCGGTCATTGGGGGGGAGCCTTTTGCTTACATGTGGCAGGGGCTGGGTTTCCGCGAGGACGCCAAAACCCACCCGCGAGGGCGCGGGTGCTCCCCTGAGAAATTACAAATACTTGTCCGTCACTGCACCTTCGCTGGCGGTAGAAACGAGCTTGGCGTATTTCGCCAGCACGCCGTGGGTGTAGCGCGGCGCGGGCTGGACCCAGGCGGCCTTGCGTCTGGCGATCTCCTCGTCGGTTAGATTCACGTCGATGCGGTTGTTCACGGCGTCGATGACGATTACATCGCCCTCCTCCAGGATGCTGATGGTGCCGCCGCAGAAGGCTTCCGGAGTGATGTGGCCGACGACGAAGCCGTGGCTGCCGCCGGAGAAGCGGCCATCGGTGATGAGTGCGACGTCCTTGCCGAGGCCGAGGCCCATGATGGCGCTGGTGGGCCCTAACATCTCACGCATGCCGGGGCCGCCTTTCGGTCCTTCGAGGCGGATGACGATGACGTCGCCCTTGTTGATTTCCTTCGCGAGGATGGATTTCATGGCGCAGTCCTCGGAGTTGAAAACGCGGGCCTTGCCGGTGAAATGCTCGCCTTCCTTGCCGGAAATTTTTGCCACGGCCCCGCCTTCCGCAAGGTTGCCGTAGAGGATGCGCAGGTGGCTGTTCTTTTTGAACGGATTGGCCACCGGGCGGATGATCTGCTGGCCTTCCGGATAGGGCTTGGGAAATTTTTCGAGATTCTCCCGCAGGGTGCGGCCGGTGACGGTCATGCAATCGCCATGGAGCAGGCCGGCATCGAGCAGCATCTTCATCAACGGCACGGTGCCGCCGATTTTCACGAGGTCCGCCATGGCGTATTTGCCGGATGGCCTGAGGTCGGCGAGCACCGGGACGTTTTTCCCGATGCGCTCGAAGTCGTCGATGCCCAGATCGATGCCCGCAGCATGTGCCATCGCCGGAATGTGGAGGCAGGCGTTGGTCGATCCGCCGAGCGCGATGATCACCGTGATGGCGTTTTCGAAAGCCTCCTTCGTCATGATGTCGCGCGGCTTGAGTCCGAGGTTGATGAGGTTCAGCACCGCCACGCCCGCATCGAAGCAGTCGCGCATCTTGTCATCGGAAATCGCCGCCTGCGAGGAGCTGTGGGGAAGCGACATGCCGAGGGCCTCGATGGCGCAGGCCATGGTGTTGGCGGTGTACATGCCGCCGCAGGAACCTGGACCGGGGATGGCGCACTTCTCAACGGTTTCCAATTCCTCGTCCGAGAATTCACCGTTTGCGTGTTTGCCGACGGCTTCGAACACGGAAACCACGTCGAGATCCT
>JAYTEI010000134.1:0-18095 GCA_043735445.1 Akkermansiaceae bacterium
GCCAAATTAAAAAGCATCCCAACAATTGAAAGAACAACTACCATGAAAACATTGAAACCCGCGTTTATCGCACTGGCTCTTGCCACCTCCACCTTATCAATGTTCGCACAGGAGAAGGCCACAACCATGAAATCCACTAAAGACTGCGGCTCCTGCTGCACGCAAGGCGGCGATTGTTGCAGTAAGTGCGGGGCCGACAAGTGCGCCTCCTGCTGCGACAAGAAGGAGGCGCCAACAAAGTGATCTTCCCCCGCTGCTGAAAGGATCAACCCTGCTACGACAGTGAACGATACTTCATCCACCACCAAGGATCCAATCTGCGGAATGACCGTTGACAAAGCCACTGCCATCAACGCCGAACGCGATGGCAAGACATCCTATTTTTGCAGCGAACATTGTCGCCAGAAATTTCTTGCCACTCCGGCCGATACCAAGCCTGAAGGAAAGCCCAGAGGCTGCTGCGGATAAGATCCGTAATGCCCCAAACTAGGATTACGCGAAAAATAATTTGCTCGCTCTCTCCTTGCCCAATTCCAACTCACTAAAAATTAATTATGAAAACGAAACACAATATCTCTGAAAAATTCAGCCTCATCTCAGGACTGGTCGCCGCCTTGGCACTAGCAGTTTGGATCCCTACCACGACTCGTGCGGCGGAACCGGACCACGCCCAACATCCGATGATGATGATGATGAAGCAGATCAAGACCCAAGCAGAGGCGGAAGCGTTGAAGCCCGGCGACTCCATCTCAATGACCTGTAACAGTTGTAAATACGTCATGGTCATGCCTGTAACAACGGCGCAGGAACACATCAAAATGATGACGGTCGGCGAGAAGCACATTTGTCCATCCTGCAAAGGCAGCGTTGAAGTGACCGCCACAGGAAAGGGCGAAGGCAAAAATGCGGAAGTGAAACACGTCTGCTCGAAATGCGGTGACGATGCCATGTTTGTCTGCGCCAGCAAACCCGGCAGCATGAAGGACATGAAGGACATGGACAAAGATAAGAAGTAGCAGAATTGCCACACTTTCTAGCCATCGATCACACAAACAATAAATCTCATGAAAACACGACTTTCTGTTTTCACCGCGAGCCTTACAGGAGCCGGCCTGTTGGCAGCAGCAGCAGTTCTTGCCAGCGTCCAACAGAATTCCCTCGCGGCTTCCTCACCCGTTGACCCGGCCCATGCCGCTCACGTCGCGGCAGCCACCATGCCTCCCGACGCTCCCGCAGGCGATCCCGCACTAACACAACAGCTTGCCGAACTGCAAGCGAAGGTCACCCAACTCCAAGCCTCGCTTGCGAAAGGAGCCTCGCCAGCGGCGGCGGCTGCCATGCCCGGTATGCCTGCGGCAACTCCGCCTGCGGCTCCAGCCCCTGCCCCGCCGATGGCGATGGGAATGGGTAAAATGAAACCCGGTGGAATGCCAGGGATGAAAGCAGGTGCCGCACCAGTTCCACCCATGGCAGGCATGAACGGTTCTCCCGCACCCGCAGCCGGCGGAATGGGCATGATGGGAATGATGGATAAGATGATGGGAATGATGGACAAAATGATGGGCATGGGCGGCGCCGCCGCCATGCCACCGGCAGCGCCGATGGCGGGTGCTCCCGCGATGGCAATGGATATGGGGGACAAGATGGAAATGCCCCCGATGGGTGGTGCTGGTGCGATGCCACCCGCCGCTCCCGGGATGGCCATGGCCGCGATGGAAATGGCAGGAATGATGGGCATGAGTCCGATGGGCGGAGGTTCTCCCGCCGCCATGGCCCAATCCGCCTTGCCCGGCTTCCCGGGCGCATCGCACCTCTATCACATCGGTGCGACGGGCTTCTTCCTCGATCACCCCCAACACATCGCTCTCACGCTTGAGCAACAAGCCGGACTCAATCAAGCCAAGCAACAGGCCGAATTCGCGAAAAGCACTGCGGTTCGCGCTGCCGATCAAGTCGAACAGGAGCTTTGGATGCTTACTGCCGCCGATCTGCCGGATGCGGCCCAAATCGAAGCCAAGATCCGTGAGAACGAAAAGATCCGCGGCGATGAACGTCTCGCCTTCATCCGGGCCGTGGGCGAAGCGAGCAAAATCCTCACGGACGAGCAGCGAAAAAGCCTCACCGGTTTCGCGCCGCCCGCTCCTGCCGCCCCCATGACAGCGCCAGGTGCGGCAATGCCGGCCGGTGGAATGCCAGATATGTGAAAAACCATTCATTCAACAGAACCAAACCCATGTTGATTAAACACACGACTAACCAATCTGTGACCGAAGCTGCGGCGGCATTGAAAAGTGCCGTCGAGGCCAATCATTTCGGCGTCATGCAGGTTCACAATCTCAAGGAAACCATGACCAAGAAGGGCGTCGATTTCTCCCGTGAGTGTCTAATCTTTGAAGTTTGCCAGCCGCAACAGGCGAAGAAGGTGCTCGATGAAAATATGAGTGTTTCCACCGCACTGCCATGCCGAATCTCCATTTACGCGGAGGGCGGCAAGACCATTCTAGCCACGTTGAAGCCAACGATACTGTTAGCAATGTTTGACACGCCGCAATTGGAGCGTGTGGCTCAAGAGGTGGAGGACTCGATTGTTAAAATCATGAAGGATGCGGTGGCCAGCGGTGGATGAATGATTATTTCTCCCGCTTGTCCGCATCCTAAATGAATGCCAGATGGCTTTGAGAGAATCCACCGCCAAACTGAAACCCGCTTACGTATGGACCCATGCAAACATATATCTCCGTGCGGGCGACGCTGCGGGGCGGTCCTGTGTGGTCTATCCATTCTGCTAGTAATGTTCTCGGCGGTTCTGTGCGCACAGACAAATGACGAACACGCAAGCCACCATCCCGGTCCTGCAGGAGCTGAAACAATGCCGGACACGGCCGGAAGTATTGGGCCGCCCGCTGGCGTGGGATCTCCGGCGGGGACTGGTGATATGATGGGCGAGATGATGAAGGGCATGATGGGCGCACCACCGCCGAAGGAACTTTATCCCACGCTGATGGCACTGCCGGAACTGACGCCGGAGCACAGGCTGGCGGTCGAACAGCAGTCGGGCGAGCGGATGCACGCGGGCGCGATGCTGATAGGGCAAGCACTCGACACGCTCAACGCCGCGACGCAATCCGGCGACTACGCCGCGATGCATGAGGCCACCACCCGCCTGCGCGAGGGCACCGCGCAATTGGAGAGTGGCATCGCCGCACGCCGCGCTTTGGCGGAAGGCCGTGCGCCGCGAGAGGTCGCGCTCGCTTGGTTTAAGCAGGAAATGAGTCTCTCCAGCGCATCGCCCTCATCTGGAAATCCACAGCCGGGTGTCACGGTGCTTCACCTCTTCGCGATGCTTCTGCTAGTCGCCTTCGCGCTGGCGATGGTCGCCATGTATTTCTTCAAGATGCGGCGTGCTGCTGCTCTCTTCGGGCGGATCGAGGCTGACAAAAAATCACCGCCGCCGGGATCGGCACCGGAACTTGCGGGAGGGAAACCTGCGTCCGCACCATGAGCGATTCGCTATCAGAAAACTCCGCCCCGCCTCTGACCGCGAATTGGCGCGGGCAGCTTCGAGTGGGAAGCATCATCACGGAAACCCCGAACGTGAAAACGTTCCGACTGCTGCCTGCATCCGGTGAGCGTTGCCTTCCTTTCAGCTTCGTTCCAGGTCAGTTTCTCAACCTCGCGTTCTGGATCGGTGGCGCGAGGATGAACCGCTCCTACTCCATTTCCTCATCGCCTAACCAGCGCGAGCATGTCGATCTAACGGTGCGACGCGAGCCACGCGGCGCGGTCTCGCGCCACATCGTTAATCTGCTCAAGGTGGGCGACACCGTCGAAGCGGGTGGCCCGGTCGGCAAATTCACGTTTGATGGCACCGGGGCGGACAGCATCGTCCTCATCTCCGGCGGCGTGGGCATCACGCCGATGGTGAGCATCAGTCGCTATCTCACAGAGCAGTCATGGCCCGGCGACATCTACTTCATCTATGTCTGCCGCACTCCGGCTGACTATATTCTAGCAGGCACCATCGCCGCGCTGGAGCGCGGAAATCCCAAGCTGCACGTCATCGTCACCATGACCCGTCCGGAAGGGACGGACTGGCAAGGCCCACGCGGACATCTAACTGCCGAACTGCTCGCGCAATCCGTTCCCGAGTTGACCTCGCGGCGCATTCACCTCTGCGGCCCGCTCCCGATGATGGATGCCACGAAAGCGCTCCTCACTGCAATGGGCGTGCCTCCAGGCCAACTCAAGACCGAGGCTTTCGGCACTCCGCTGCCCAGTCCAGCCGCCGCTGGCACCACCGCAAAAACAAATACCGCAGCCACCGGCCCACTCGTCACGTTTTCAAAAAACCACAAGTCAGCGAAGATTCACGACGGCCAGACCGTGCTCGAACTCTCCGAAGAACTCAGCATCGGCATCCAGTTCTCCTGCCGCGTCGGCACCTGTGGCGTGTGCAAGGTGAAGATGATTTCCGGCGAGGTCACGATGGCGGTCGATGACTCGCTCGACGCCGACGATAAAACTAACGGCATCATTCTCGCCTGCCAAGCCATCCCTAAAAGCGACATCAGCGTGGAGGCATGAAATTATGAAAGCACGCGAACGCATCGTCCTCACCGGCACCCTAACCGTCTTGCTACTCAGTTGGCTCGGCTTTCTCGTCCACAGCTCGCCGCGCTTTGCGGGCAGCGGCATGGGCGCGGTGTTTGGCATCGCAGCAGCCGTGCTCATGCTGTTCCCGCTCGCCTATCCGATCGTAAAACGCATCCCCGCGGTCAACAGGCGCGTCACCAAGCATGTGTCGATGGAGACACTGATGATTATCCACGTTTACGCAGGCATCTTCGGCCCGTTGCTCGCGATCATCCATACCGGCCACAAGTATGTAAGCTGGCTGGGCATCACCCTAACCGCCGTGATGCTGCTCGTTGTGGTGAGCGGGTATGCGGTTCGCTATTTGCTCACCTATGTCAATCAGGAGGTAAAGGATAAGTTAATCCTGCTGCAGACTGCGCGTGGCGATCTCGACCATGCCTGGGGCGTGCTCGAGAACCTCCCAGCGGATCAGAGCGCACCACCGAAGGCACCCTTCCTCCTGGCAGCGATGGCGAACTTGGGGATTGATCTCTCACCCGCTGGCCCGACCGGAGAAGTCACCCGCACCGCCGAAGCCGTGGCGGACCTTGAATATGCAGTGCGCACCCACGAGTTATTTAAGCGCTGGTTCGCCTGGTCGCTGAAGCTGCACATCGTTCTGTCCCTGCTATTTTATGTGCTGCTAGGTTTACATATCTGGGCGGGAATTCATTTCGGACTGAGGTGGTCATCATGAAATTTCGAAATGCAATCATCTTGGCTGTTCTCGTTTTCGGAGGACTCGCATCCGCGTTCTTCGCGTTTTCCTCCCGCCATCGCGACAAAACTCTTCGTGCGATCCTCTCGCCCGCCTCCTGGCAGCACATGGTTGCACCCGGCGAGTTGTCAAAGCCCCATGCGTTTCTCGAAAACAACTGCGCCGCCTGCCACACGCCGGTGAAAGGCGTGGGGGCGAAGAACTGCATCGTTTGCCACGCCGACAATCTGGCAGTCCTGCAACGGCAGCCGAGCGCTTTTCATGCCAATATCGGCGAGTGCTCCGCCTGCCATCGCGAACATCAGGGACGTGTCGCGAGCACCACGAAGATGGATCACGTCACACTCGCTCGGATTGGCATAAAACAGTTAGGAAGCGACCCACAGCGAGACGGCGCGGACGTTGTACAAATTAAACGCTGGCTTAAAGAAACCGCCGAGTCGCCTCAACTCGCTCAATCTATCAACAAGGAATCCGTCTGGGGAATGCAGCTTTCTAACATCCACTTGCAACCCGAGGAAATGTTACTCAACTGCGCGAGCTGTCACTCCACCAAAGACCGGCACCGCGGCTTGTTCGGCAACGATTGTGCGCAGTGCCACGCCACCGCCAAGTGGACTCTCCCCGATTTCCGCCACCCGTCATCCGCCTCGCAAGCGTGCTCGCAATGTCACCAAGCCCCACCGAGTCACTACATGATGCATTTCAAAATGATCTCGATGAGCGTCGCGCACATGGAGAAAGCGGAAGTGAACCAATGCTTCCTCTGCCATCAAACTACTTCGTGGAATGACATCAAAGGTGTCGGCTTTTACAAACATCATTGAACCGTGACTATGACCCGAGACCCCATCTGCGGAATGACCGTCAACCCTGACACCGCGCTCCATGCCGCGCACGAGGGGAAGACGCATTATTTTTGCAGCGAAGAATGCCGGGAGCAATTTCTAAGCGCTTACGCCGTCGTTCGGCACACCGATCCGTGTGTGATCGTCATCTTTGGCGCATCCGGTGATTTGACGAGCCGCAAGCTCCTTCCCTCCCTCTGCAACCTTGTCGCCAACGGTTTGCTAACCGAGGACTTCGCGATCATCGGCGTGGGTCGCACGGAATGGTCCGACCGGGAGTTTCGCGAGGAAATGCGGAATGCGGTAGCCGAGTTTGCCCCGCAAAAAGTGGACCCGGCGATATGGAAAAACATTGAGGAGCGGATGCGCTATTGCAGCGGCTCCTACACCGATCCCAGAACCTATCAACGGCTGCGCACCCTGCTATCCGAATCCGCCACCAGTCAGCGCACCGGCGGGAATGTCTTGTTCTACCTTTCCTTACCCGCCACGACCTTCGGACCCATTGCCCAACAGCTCCACGCCAGCGGATTATTGAATGAAAAGCCTCCAGCCTGGCGGCGGGTCATTATCGAGAAGCCATACGGGCATGATTTAGCGTCCGCCCGTGAACTCAACGCGGCCCTTTCTTCGTCCATGGCGGAAAGCCAGATCTATCGGATCGATCACTACCTCGGCAAGGAAACCTCTCAGAACCTGCTCGTTTTCCGGTTGGGCAACAGCATGATCGAGCCAGTCTGGAACCGCACCTTCATCGATCATGTGGAAATCACCGCGGCGGAGTCGATTGGGATCGAAGGCCGCGCAGCCTTCTACGAAACCGCCGGGGCGTTTCGCGACATGATGCAGACCCACATGCTGATGCTTCTCGCCCTGATCACCATGGAACCACCCGCCTCTCTATCAGGGGAAGCCGTGCGCAACGAAAAGACGAAAGTGCTGGAAGCCATGCGCATCCTCACACCAGATGAAGTCCTCCACGACACGCTACGCGGACAATACGGGCCGGGCCAAATCAACGGTAAAACCGTCGCGGGCTATCGCGACGAACCGGGCATCTCCCCGCAGTCAACGGTCGAAACCTATGCCGCAGCCAAGCTCTGGGTGGACAACTGGCGCTGGGCGGGCGTGCCCTTCTATCTGCGCACCGGCAAGCGACTCGCCCGGCGCGTCACCGAGATCGTGGTCCGCTTTAAAAGTCCACCGCTGTCCCTGTTTGGCGGCACGGAATGTTCCCCGCTCGGCCCCAATCTGCTCATCCTGCACATCCAACCCGATGAAGGAATCACCCTGCAAATGCGGGCCAAAATGCCCGGTCCCACGATCCATACCCGAGCCGTGACGCTCGATTTTGACTACGCACAGTTCGGGGACATCGCCCCCACCACAGGCTACGAAAAGCTGATCTACGATTGTCTCATTGGCGATCCCACCCTTTTCCACCGCACGGATATGGTGGAAGCCGCATGGAAAGTAGCGGACCCGATCCTTGAGACATGGGCATCCCAATCAAGGGACAACCTGCCGATTTACGCCCCAGGAAGTTGGGGTCCTCACGAAGCCGAACGCCTCCACCCATGGCAAAGCCGATGACTGCCATTGCCGGCCAGGAAATGGCAGGGAGTTCTCTCCAATTGCAACGCCTCGGGGTGGTGATGGAGCCGCAGCCGGGAAATCTGATGGAAGCGGAAGGCGTGTTGAATCCGGCATCGGCCCGCAGTCGCGACGGCCAGCTCTATCTTTTTCCCCGACTGGTAGCACAAGTGATGACTTCCATGGCGCTCATCCATCGGCCACTCTTTCCGGGCACCGGCCCGGACGAGAAGCTTCACTGTCGGTTCCCGCAAATGGTGGACATCCTGCGGGAAAGCATTTGGATTTCTTATCACTCCTTAGTGAATGAAGTCTGCGACAAACATCATCATCTCTGCCATTTCGATTCCCACCAAAGGCTGGCAATGCCGATCGCGGCGTGGGAGCAATTAAAAATCGGCGGTGGGACTCCGCCCATCCTAACTCCGCAAGGTTGGTTGTTTCTCTATCATGGTGTGTGCGAATCTCCGAGCGAACCAGATTCGGCGCGAAGGCTGAGTTACTCCGCGGGACTTCTTGTCTTGGATGAGAAGCACCCTCATCTCATCCGCTATCGTTCGCCCGAGCCGGTGCTATCCCCAGAAATCCCCAAAGAGCGCGAGGGGATCGTGCCCAACGTCGTCTTTCCCACCGCGATTGATCGCCGGAATGACCTAGGATTGCCACGCCGCTTCGACGTTTACTATGGCATGGCGGACAATTGCATCGGTGCGGCGCGGCTGGATTTGCCAGAGAAATGCTTCGTAGAACGGCCCTTGAATCCATCGTTTTCCATAAACACCATTCCATCCTAAGTGATCACTATGAACTCTCTCACTGCCAATTCCCAAAACACTCACCTCCAATGACACCTCCACTCAACGACCTAACACGCCGCAACTTCCTGCGCGACACAGCCGCCCTCGGCCTGCTCGCTGGCTTCGAAAGTATAATTCCCGCCTATGCGCGATCCACCCGTGGAAGTAGCGGGCCGATTGATCTAACCATCGACAGGCAGACCCTCGACATCGGCGGGAAACGCGTGTCGGCCATCGCCGTCAACGGCATGGTGCCGGGGCCGTTAGTGCGTTTGCGCGAAGGCCAGGAGGCAGTGATCCGCGTGACCAATCGCCTGAAGGACGAAGACGCCTCGATCCACTGGCACGGCTTGCTGCTGCCTTTTCAAATGGATGGGGTGCCCGGCCTGAGCTATCCGGGGATTCGTCCGGGTGAAACATTTACCTATCGGTTTCCCGTCCGCCAAAACGGCACTTACTGGTATCACAGCCACACCGCACTGCAGGAGCAGCTCGGCGTGTATGGCCCGATTATCATCGACCCGGCCGACGCCGATCCCGTGCGCTATGATCGCGAATATATCATCATCCTCGCAGACTGGCTTTCCGGCGATCCCGAAGTCATGTTAGCCAATCTCAAAAAACAAAACAGTTACTCGAACTATCAGCGCCGCACGCTTGGCGATTTCATCGGAGATGCTTCGCGAGATGGATTCGCCACGACGGCGAAGGAGCGTTGGGAGTGGGCCAAAATGCGGATGGACCCGACTGACATCGCCGACATCACCGGCCAACATTTCACCTTCCTGATGAATGGCCTCGCGCTGGATTCTAACTGGACCGGAGTTTTCAAGCCCGGCGAACGCGTGCGCCTGCGTTTCATCAATGCGGCGGCAGTGACCTTCTTCGATGTGCGCATCCCCGGCCTGCGGCTGACTGTCGTCCAGGCCGATGGCCAGAATGTGAAGCCGGTGACCGTGGACGAATTCCGCATCGGCATCGCGGAAACCTATGACGTGATCGTCCACCCGCTAGAAAACCGCGCCTACACTCTTTTTGCCGAAACCATCGACCGCAGTGGGTTCGCCCGCGGCACTCTGGCCCCGCAGTCCGGCATGAGCGCGCCTCTGCCGGAGCGGCGCAAACGCCCGGTCCGCACCATGGCCGACATGGGCATGGGCGACATGGCGGGAATGCCCGGCATGAAAATGCCCGGTGGAGAGGCGATGCACGGACCGGACAAGCACGGCCCTGGAAATTCCGTGGTCGCGATGGCTCCCGCCAACCGCCTTGGCGAGCCCGGCACCGGTCTCGAAGGGATGCCTTGGCGCGTCCTCGTTTACAACGATCTGCGCAGTCTCGTGATCAACTCCGACCGCCGCCCACCCGAGCGCGAGATCGAACTGCACGCCACCGGCAACATGGAGCGCTACATGTGGGGATTCGATGGCAAGAAATACTCCGAGGCTAAGGAACCGATAGAATTTTACTACGGAGAGCGCCTCCGCTTCACCTGGGTAAACGACACGATGATGGAGCATCCACTGCATTTGCACGGTATGTTCATGGAGCTGGACAACGGCCACGGCGCATACAACCCCCGCAAACACACTGTCATCCTCAAGCCCGGGGAAAAGCTCTCGCTCAACATCACCGCCGACGCGCCTGGCCTGTGGGCCTTTCACTGCCACGTCCTCTATCACATGGAAGTCGGCATGTTCCGCGTTGTGTCCGTCGTGCCAAGACCCTGATAGATATCATCATGAAACATCAACTCACCACCGCTTTCATTGTCACTCTCTTTTCCTGCCTGCCCGGCGCGGCGCAGGACGACATGAAGAACATGCCTGGTATGGCTCCTGAAACCAAACCCGCCGCCAAGGAACCCGTTCCTGCCGAGGGCGCGATGACGAAGGAGGAAATGGACGCGATGCCCGGTATGAAGCCCGCCAAGTCCGCCCCAAAGGACGACATGGAAGGAATGCCGGGAATGGAGAAACCCGCCGCGCCCAAAGGCAAGTCCATGGACGCGATGCCCGGGATGAACACGAACGATTCCGCCACTCCTCCGCGGATGAGCGCCCCCGGCATCACCATCCTCCGCCCGCCTCAGAAGTGGGTGCCACCCCGGGGCGAAAACCGCTCCGCCGAGCTGCTTTCACGCAGCGAGCTGGAAGAGCACATGAGACCATTGCCTCCGCCCGTGATGGACTCGATGTTCCATGGCTACAGTCTCTTTGAAATCCTCGAATACCGGGCTAACAGCACAGGTCCAGACACCTTTTCGTGGGACTTCGTCGGCTGGTATGGTGGCGACTACAACCGGCTATGGGTGAAGTCCGAGGGCAGTCAGGATCTCAATTCGGGCAACGACGGAAGCGGCGATCTCCAGATTCTCTACGGCCGGATGATCGCACCGTTCTGGGACCTCCAAGTAGGCTTTCGCACCAAATTCAACCTAGGCTCCAGCCTCGACGACAATACGCGTAATTACGCCGTCATCGGCTTGCAAGGTCTTGCCCCCGGCAACTTCGATGTCGAGCCGGCAATCTACATCAGCGACCGCGGCGAAGTCTCCGCCGAGCTAACAGCCAGTTATGATCTCTATCTAACCCAGCGCCTCATCCTGCAACCGCGGTTTCAAGGCGAAATTTCGTTTAAGGGCGACGACCGCTTCGGCACCGGTGAAGGCGTGACCGAAACCGACATCGGCCTTCGCCTGCGCTACGAGATCACCCGCGAAATCGCGCCCTACATCGGCGTGTCATGGCTACGAAGCTATGGCCAAACCGGGCGGCTTGCCCGCCAACAAGGGGAATCCAGTGATACCGTTGCATTCGTCGCAGGCATCCGGATCTGGTGGTGATTCCTCTAACGCCGAAGGTGTTGCATCCTCCAGCCCGGGGTTGCCGTTCACGGCTACCACGGGAAGCGAGATCTTCCAAATCTTGAACTCCAACAAAGTCCGGCGTGGGTCGGGTGGTTGGCCGACGTATCCCACAGGTATTGGCCTTGAGTCGGAACTTGGCATCATCACTTCGGTGAGAATCAAGCGATGATTGTGGACAATGACGCATCTCTAACCACCCACTTTGAAGGATGTCTGAAGTTAGTTCTTCGGCGCGGGCCTGATCTCCGCCGGCCGCACCGGCTGGTGCGGCCTAGCAATTCTAATGTCGAAAATGCCGTGGAACCGTGTGTCCGGCCAATCATCCTGCACTCCGGGAAACGGCTCTCATCAAAACTGATTCAAGCGATTTTCCGGCCCAGGAGCGCTGCTTGAATTCCATTTGATCCCCCGCATTGGCTCGCCAGAGTAGCCCTGATGACAATCGCACCGCTCGCCCTAACTATTTCTCTCTCGCTGATGAATCTCGCCGCCGCGATCGACGATACCCCCAAGCCACCGGACTTCGGGGCATGGGGCTTCGATCTATCAGGCAGAAACTTGGCGGTGAAACCGGGCGACGACTTTTTCGCGTATGCGAACGGGGCGTATCTGGATCGCACCACCATCCCGGCGGACCGGGTGCGGTTTGGAAACTTCGACGAACTCGCCATTCTATCTGAAACCCGTGTCCATGGCATTTTGGAAGATGCGGTCAAACATTCAGACGAAGCGAACGCGAAGATCGGTGACTATTACGCCGCCTACATGGACGAGGAGTTGGTGGAAAAAGCTGGCATCCAGCCGATGGCCGCAATCCTTACCAAGATCCGTGAGTGCGCCACTCGCGAGGAGTTGATCGTCCTCATGGCCCAGCCCGGCAGCCTCTGCGCTGGGCTGTTCGGAGCCGGCATCAGCGCCGATGAAAAGAACCCGGCGCACTACGCGGTTTATGTCGGCTCGGGCGGACTTGGACTGCCGGACAAAGACTACTATCTCAAGCCATCGTTCGCCGCGATCAAGACCAAGTATGAAGCCTATGTGACGACGCTGCTCACGCTCAGCGAGTGGCCGAAACCCGCCGCCCAGGCGAAGGAGATCGTCGCCTTTGAAACGCGCCTGGCCGAGGCGAGCTGGGAACGGTCCGAACTGCGCGACCGCGTCAAGACCTACAATTTGATGTCCCCCGCTGAACTAACTGCGGAAGCGCCGGGCTTCGATTTCACGAAATTGTTAGGCGGTCGCGGTCTCGCCAAGGTCGAGCGGCTGATCGTTTCGGACAAATCTGCGTTTGCGAAAAAGGCCGCGATTTTCGCCGAAACTCCGATGGAAACCCTGCAGGCGTGGGCGGCTTTCGGCCTTGCCACTGCGTCGTCGCCATTTCTAACCAAAGCATTCGTGGCCGCGAGTTTCGAATTTAACGCGAAGACGCTCGGCGGCCAACCGGAACCCTTGGCACGTTGGAAGCGCGCGGTCATGTCCACCAATGAGGCGCTCGGCGAGGCGGTCGGCCAAGTGTATGTGGCCCGCTATTTCCCGGCGGAGTCGAAGAAGCAAATGCTGGAATTGGTCAACAACATCAAGACCGTGCTCGCGGCGCGGATCAACAAACTCGACTGGATGGGCGATGCCACGAAAAAGGCCGCTCAGGAAAAGCTAGTGAAACTAACCGTTAAAATCGGTTACCCCGACGAGTTCCGTGACTACTCGGCGTTGGTCGTCAAGCCGGACGATCTCTATGGCAATGTCACCCGCGCAACCCAGTTCGGCTGGCAGCGCGAACTCGACCGCCTCGACAAGCCAGTGGACCGCCAAGAGTGGGGAATGCCGCCGCAAAAAGTGAATGCCTACTACAACCCGACCTTGAGTGAAATCGTGTTTCCCGCCGCGATTTTGCAGCCGCCGTTTTTCGACCCCAAGGCGGATCCGGCGGTGAACTACGGCGGCATCGGTGGCGTAATCGGCCACGAAATCAGCCATGGCTTCGACGACCAAGGCCGCAAGTCTAACGGCGATGGAGTGCTTCAGGATTGGTGGACCAGTGAGGATGCGGAGCATTTCAACCAGTGCGCCGAACGACTCGGTGCCCAGTATGATAGCATCGAAGTTTTGCCCGGCGAATTCATCAATGGTAAGCTAACCATGGGCGAAAACATCGGCGACATGGGCGGACTCAATCTCGCGCTCGATGGCTATCGCGCATCTCTCAATGGCAAACCCGCGCCGGTGTTAGATGGAGTGACCGGTGCGCAGCGCGTGTTCCTCTCATGGGCGCAGATCTGGCGGCAAAAAATCCGCGCTGAAGCCCAGCGCAAACAGATGCACACCGACCCGCATTCCCCCGCCCTCGCTCGCGTCAACGGTGTCGTGCGTAACATCGACGCCTGGTATGCGGCCTTCGATATCAAGCCCGGCGACAAACTCTATGTGAAGCCAGAGGACCGCGTGAAAATCTGGTAAGGCAGATCAGCGGTGGCGTGCGGTGGAGCAAGTTCCCCCTGCCTCGCAAATGTTGTCTTTGAAAAGTACCCCGGCTTGGATTCGAACCAAGGACCAATTGATTAAGAGTCAACTGCTCTACCAACTGAGCTACCGAGGCGTTGTATTTTGTCGGCGACAGTCGATGATCCCGAAGGGTCGATTGCGCTGCTGACGGCGGAGGTGTAGCAACTCTTCCCGTGAGGGCAACCGTAAAATGACTCCTGACTGGTCATAATTTCCGATCAGCCACTGCTATCGTGGATCTAACTATTAGGATCAGCGTCGCCTAGAGGTGGGGTCTGAGCCGACTGCGATTTAAGCAGACCTAAGCAACTTTCCCACTAGCAGCTTTTCCACTTCTATCCTGTCCTTTGGTCCAAGCCACCAGTGAATGGAGGCAAAGTCAAACTAACAACAAAAGCTTATTTGAGCCGCCCGGCAGATAAAGATTCTGCCAGGCAAGACTCATGCTTAACACTTCGTCTTGGTCGGTTAATTTTTGAAATTGACCTAGAATCCGGGTCAGTTCACCGCCACAGCGGATGATCCCGTTTCACCTGTGCGGATGCGGATCGCTTCCTCCACCGTTGAGATAAAGACTTTTCCGTCACCGATCTTGCCGGTGTTCGCACTCTTCACGATCGCAGCGGCCACGCCGTCCGCTTGCGCATCATCCACCACGATTTCGATTTTGACTTTGGGCAGGAAATCCACGGTGTATTCAGAACCCCGATAGATTTCTGTATGGCCCTTTTGACGACCGAAGCCCTTGACCTCGGTGACTGTCATGCCCTGCACTCCCACCTCGGCGAGGGCCTCCTTTACTTCTTCAAGCTTGAATGGTTTTATGATCGCTTCGATTTTTTTCATAGTTCGGCGGATTGGTGATGAGGAAAAAGCATGGCGTGTGCCAACTCGCACACCCTCTAAATTATTTTCCGCCGCAAACCTAGGTGCTGCAAATCCCACTGACGAGAGGAAAAGCTGATATCTCCTTGGAATTTTCCTCTATCATCCATTCCATCACAGCTCATCCCGCGCGGCAAATATCGCCCGCACGATCGCTGCTACTTGAGCCTCATCCGCTGGCTCTCGCGTCCCATCGGATCGTAATTAAATCGCTCGTCTCAGGTGAGCTGCTTCCAGCACGGGATATCCTTTCAGCACGCTTATGCCGCTACCTTAGCGATCATTTCGAACTGCCCAACCAACCAGCAAGCGCCGGAGATCTGCCATTTTCATGCCTTCTGTTTAAGCAAATCGCGGATCTCGCCAAGGAGCAGTTCCTCAGCGCTCGGCAATGGAGCGGCGGCTGGAACCGCAGCCTCTTTCCTCGCGGCGATTGCCTTTGCCTTGCTGATCGACTGCACAACCAGAAACATCACGAATGCCACGATGACAAAGTTGATGCCGATCGTGATGAAATCGCCGTAGGCAAACACCGCCCCTTGCTTCCTCGCATCGACCAAATTCCCTGCGGTGACCTTGTCCGACAACGCAATATACTTGTTCGTATAATCCATCCCCCCCGACAATTTTCCAACCAAGGGCATGACGAGATCTTCGATAAAAGCAGTGGATAGCTTGACGAAGGCGGCCCCCATCACAAAGGCCACCGCCATGTCGATCAAGTTACCTTTAAGCGCGAATTCTTTGAATTGTTTAAACATAGCAAGTTGGATTTTAGGTTCACTTGAGTTCATTGCAGGATCACCATTTGCCGCCAAGCAATTTTTTCGGCGTCGAATTTGCTCATTCGGCCAGCCGCTTCGGGCACGGCGTCGATGCAGGACGAGACTCCCCCCTTCCCCCAAGCGAATTCCAAATCCTCGTTTTAAAAAAATTCCCTTCATCCAAGCCGATCACGCCGGACGCAGCCGGATTCCGCTTGGAAAATCCGGCGGCTTTGGATAATCCTCGCCGTCCCATGGCGAAACAGGCACTCGGTAAAGGACTCGGCGCACTTATTAAAAAAAGTGTCGTCTCAGCGGCGGCAGACGCCCTCGCCGCACCGGACGATTTCAAGCGAGTCCGCGACGTGCCGCTCGACCAAATCATCCCCAGCCCGCTGCAGCCGCGCACCGTCTTTGTAGAGTCGCCGCTCGACGATCTGATGGAGTCCATCCGCCAGCATGGCATCATCCAGCCGCTCATCGTCCGCGCCGTCAATGGCCAGCTCGAACTCATCGCCGGCGAACGCCGTTGGCGCGCATCCAAAATGCTCGGCCTCGCCACTGTGCCGGTCATCGAGCGCGAGGCATCCGACCGCGACGTGTTAGAAATGGCGCTCATCGAGAACCTCCAGCGCGAAGATCTCAACCCCATGGAAGAAGCCGCCGGCTACGTCCGCCTCGCCGAGGAATTCACCCTCAAGCAGGATGAAATCGCCGCCCGCGTCGGCAAGTCCCGCGCCAGCGTCGCCAATGCCATGCGCCTGCTAGGACTCCACTTGGATGTCCAAATGCTCGTCGCCCAAGCCCGTCTAACCGTCGGTCATGCGAAGGCGATCCTCGCCATCAAAGACCACGCCGCCCAGCTCCTCATTGCCGATCAAATCATCCGCCGTGCCCTCACCGTCCGCGCCACCGAGAAGCTCGCCCAGTCCTTCCTCAACGACACGCCGCAAGATTCCGGCGACGCCAAAAAAGCCCCCGCCGCCCGCGAGGTGGACATCCATGTCCGCGCCATCACTAACCGTCTCCGCGAGCACCTCGCCACCCACGTCGCCATCCAGCATTCTTCAAAAAAAGGCAAAATCGAAATCGAGTATTACGGCGATGACGACCTCCAACGCCTCATCGAATTACTCGGCCTCCCAAACGGCGACTGACCCCTGCCGAGCTAGCAGAATCAAAGTAGCTGGAGCGTCTCGCTCCAGACCGTTGACCGGGCGTCCCGCCCGGACCTCTCTTCATAGTCGTTTGAGCTAACTAATCTCAGCCACTGAGCGACTGAATCATGATGGACTCCTAACGGCATAGATAACAACATTATCAATTCGCGGCTCATAGGCTTTCCGGTTTCACTTCAACTCCACTCAACCTCGGGCAGACCATTTACTTAACTCCAACATCCCACTCCCCACTCCCCAAAATGCCTCAACATAACATCTCTCCAGAGCGACAAGGACTTTACTACTTCGGCATGATCCTTGCGGGCGTCGGACTCTTACTCTTTTTGTCCACGTTCGTTAGCTTCATCTCGCACTTCGGAGATTTTACGGATTTTGAGGGCCGCGCCAAATCTGGTGGCATGAGAGCTTTTGGGGGGATGATTTGCATGGGCATCGGTCAGTTCATCATGCGGCTGGGGCGGGCCGGTGTGGCAGGCAGTGGACTTAAGCTTGATCCGCAAGAGGCACGGCGCGATTTAGAGCCGTGGTCGCGGATGTCGGGCGGCATGTTGAAAGACACTCTGGATGAGGCTGGCGTTGACTTATCTCGGCAATCTAAAGAGATGCCATTTGATGAACAGTTAAGACGGCTCGAGGCTTTGAAGCGGGACGGTTTAGTTTCAGACGCTGAGTATGCCGCAGCGAAGAGCAAAATTTTGCAACGCATCGGCCAATGACGATGCAGTGGCGGTATTCAACAAGCAACTCGCCACAGGCGCAGCTAACCGGATGATTTGCGGCCAAAGCGGGCAAGCAACGATGTCAGCCCACATCTAACCCAAGTCGGGGGAAGGAGGCGGATGCGCACGAACAAGGGGCCGGATGCCGGTCGCCTAAGCGGATGGAGAAGAGAAGTTTGACCTGTCAAAGTGCAACTTGCTCGGTGGGACCCGTGGTCATCGAAGCACTCTTTGCCGATTTGTATTTGGGAGAACCCTCAGGTGGATCTCTCATCGCAGAAATCGATCCTAGAACTCCGCTCGAACAATTCGTTATTTAGCTAAATAACTCAGTAGAGAGGTTGGCGGGACGTGAGATGATATTCAGAGTGCCGGAGGGATGTGACGCGACTTGTCATCGGCGGTGGATCGGGCGGCGGATCGGCGGAGGGAGAGTCTTGCAGGCACATGCTGGTGGAGACCTTACGATGAGTCCACGCGCGGCGAGAATGAGAAGGAGAGTCTTGCAGGCACATGATGGTGGAGATGGCGCAGTTACCCAAACTCAGCGGGCCGACGGTGTCGGATGATCTGCTAGTTTTGAA
>JAYTEI010000135.1:0-8275 GCA_043735445.1 Akkermansiaceae bacterium
AGATGATCTTTTCATTCAGTCGCATGATGACGTGAAGGAGAAATACG
The DNA here is from genome assembly GCA_043735445.1 of Akkermansiaceae bacterium. Classification (GTDB taxonomy): domain Bacteria; phylum Verrucomicrobiota; class Verrucomicrobiia; order Verrucomicrobiales; family Akkermansiaceae; genus Luteolibacter. Next base: position 48 of record JAYTEI010000135.1, read on the forward strand.
CAGAAGTGTTCGAGAAAATTTTCATCAATACAAATCATCACGAGCATTATAAGATGATGATGGGCGATGCGTTTGTAGAGAGGGCGTCGACAATTCCGGCAGCGGTCGCATAATTCAATGATCACCGAATCCCAACTTGAGCAAAGGTAAAATTGAATAGAAAAAGATATTACAATGACATGCCTCCCATTGCGCGCCCTCGAACTGCTCCGCCTCGGAACGCAGAATCCCCACGCGCAGTTTCGTGACGGGCAGGATGTGGCGATCCGTCATGTTGTCGATAATCTGGGAAGATTGCTGGTGGTTCAAAAGACTGGTTGGGGAAAGAGCGCCGTGTATTTCATTGCGACGAAATTGCTTCGTGAGCAAGGGATGGGGCCAGCGATTCTGATTTCTCCTTTGCTTTCCCTGATGCGGAACCAGATCGCTGCGGCAAAGCGCATGGGAGTGAGAGCCGCCACGATTCACTCCGACAACACGGACGAGTGGGAGAATGTGGAAGCCGCCTTGCGACGCGACGAGGTGGACATTCTCCTGATTTCTCCGGAGCGGCTTACCAACGAGCATTTCCGGGATGAGGTGCTGGGGCCGATCGCGGGACGGATTGGTCTCTTGGTCGTGGATGAGGCACACTGTATTTCGGATTGGGGACACGATTTCCGGCCGCACTACCGGTTCATCGAAAGGATCGTCCGACAATTGCCTGGAAATGTCAGGCTGCTTGCGACGACCGCCACTGCGAATGAGCGGGTGATGGGTGACTTGCAGCAGATCCTCGGACCCAATCTGCAGGTCATGCGGGGTGAACTTGGTCGCCCATCCCTTTTCCTCCAGACGATCCGGTTGCCGGGCCAGGCAGAGCGCCTTGCATGGCTTGCGAGGCACATTCCACAGATGCAGGGAAGCGGGATCGTTTACACGTTGACCGTCCGGGATGCCTCACAGGTTTGTGATTGGCTGCGCGAACAAGGAATCCACGCGGCGGTTTACACCGGGCAGTCGGGGGATGCTCGGCCCGAACTGGAAGACGCATTGCTGCGGAATGAGCTGAAAGTCCTGGTTGCAACCACGGCCTTGGGCATGGGCTTCGACAAACCGGATCTTGCCTTTGTGATTCACTATCAGATGCCGGGGTCGGTGGTGGCTTACTATCAGCAAGTAGGCCGGGCCGGGCGTAACATCGCCGCCGCGTATGGCATTCTTCTCAGCGGCAAGGAGGAAGTGGTGATCAATGAGTATTTCATCGGCAGCGCCTTCCCGAAGAAAGAGGAAGTGGAGGAAATCGTGACCGCATTGGAAGATGCTCCCGAAGGTCTTTCGGTTTACGGGCTGATGAACGCGGTGAACGTATCAATGGGCCGCATCAACAAAGCGCTGCTGTTGATGAATCTCGAAACACCGGCTGCGGTCCTGAAGCAAGACACAAAGTGGATGCTGACAGCGGCGGAACTTTCGGATGATTTCTGGCAGCGGGCGGAGCGGTTGACCGAATTGCGCCGGGGTGAGCAGGCGCAGATGAACGCCTATGTGGCACTCAAGGAGGGACACATGGAGTTTTTGATTTCCGCGTTGGATGGTGACCCGGCCGGATACGTGGCTCCAAACCTGCCCCAACTTCCTGAGACCGTGGATGGGGAACTCCTGAAGGCCGCAATCGCATTCCTCAAGCGGACGGGACTGCCCATGGAACCGAAGAAGCAATGGCCAGCAGGTGGATTGCCCCAAATGGATGTGAAAGGGAGGATCCCGGCGGAGTTTCAAGCCGAGGCGGGTCAAGTCTTTTGCGTTTGGGGCGATGCTGGATGGGGAGACGAAGTCCGCAACGGCAAGTATCGTGACGGTCGATTCTCTGATCCGCTTCTTTCCGCGACTGTTGCGATGCTGAAGAAATGGAACCCGTTGCCTCCTCCGACCTGGGTGACTTGTGTGCCGTCGCTTCGTCATCTCGATCTAGTGCCGGATTTCGCCCGGCGGCTGGCTACTGCGCTGGGTTTGCCATTTCATGAAGCGCTCTTGAAGACGGACGGGAGAGCGGAACAGAAGACGATGTCAAACAGCAACCAGCAGGCCCGGAACATCGACGGTTCTTTGGACGTCGTTGCGGATTCGATTGATGATGGGCCTGTGCTCTTGGTGGACGACATGGTAGACTCCGGTTGGACGCTGACCGTGGCGGCTTACCTGCTGAGGAGCCACGGTAGCGGTCCGGTTTATCCATTGGCCCTAGCCTCAACCAAACATTCCGAATGAGCACTCAGGTTTCCACCAACACCCAAGCAATCCTGCTGCTGACGGCTCCTTTGATTGCGAGCAAGAAAGCGGAGTCTGCATCATTGCTGAAGCCCGCGGAATACAACCGACTGGCTCGATTGCTGGTAACGAAGGGAAAGCAGCCCGCAAACCTGCTTGATCCCGACGCCGCCGAGTTGATCGCCGATTGCGGTTCTCACTTCGGGCTGGATCGGATCAAATCTCTGCTAGGGCGTGGATTTCTTCTGAGCCAAGCGGTGGATCGATGGCACTCGCGCGGAATCTGGGTGATCAGCCGTGCAGATGCAGCGTATCCGAAACGACTGAAGGCAAAGCTGCGAGAGAATGCCCCGCCAATCCTGTATGGGTGTGGTGAGCAATCGTTACTGGAGCTTGGAGGACTCGCAGTCGTTGGTTCCCGGAATATTGACGATACCTTACTGAAATACACGATGAACGTGGGTGCGCTGGCGGCAGCTTCGAATCGACCGATTGTTTCCGGAGGCGCTCGGGGAATCGACAGCTCGGCGATGGCTGGTGCGTTGGAACGTGGCGGAGTTGTGATCGGCGTGATGGCGGACAGTTTGGAGAAGGCTGCCCTTGCCAAAGGAAATCGAGAAGCTTTGCGCGAGGGGCGGTTGGTATTGATTTCTGCCTATGATCCGGCGGCGGGGTTCAACGTTGGCCATGCAATGCAACGGAACAAATCGATTTACGCTTTGGCAGACGTGGGGCTGGTCGTGACCTCGGATTTTGAAAAAGGCGGGACTTGGACGGGTGCCATCGAACAGCTTGAGAAACTGCATTACGTGCCCGTCTTCGTCCGCAATGGTGCGGATTGTGGGAAAGGAAATGCAGCCCTAATCCAACATGGGGGAAAGCCATGGCCGGAACCGAATAGTCCACAAGAGCTTTCCGCTGCCATCGCAGACGTGATGAGTGACGAGTCAAAGCAAGACCGTCAGGATCAGCTTGGATTGCGGGTTTGTGAAGATACACCGGTCTATCCGCGAGTGACAGAGCCAGAGAAGTCGGAGGAGCCATCGATAGAACCACAGGTTTCCGCAAGTCCTGCCGAACTCTTGATGGAGGCGGTTGTTGCTATTCTAAGCAAAGTGTTGAGCGAGGCGAAGAGTGTCGATGAGGTGGTGGAGATTTTAAATGTTTCCCAAAAACAGACTCAGGTGTGGTTGGTTGAACTAACGAAACGCGGTTTGATAGAGAAGATGTCCAAACCCGTGCGATATCGCGTAGTTCAAGGATCGGATCGGCTGCTGTAGTTTTCGAATTATTCCATGATCACCGAAGACCAACTCGAACAGCTCGTCATCCAGTGGCATGGGACCCTCACCCCGGCCCTCTCCCACGGAGAGAGGGAGGAAGGCCGGAACATCGAACGCCTAACATCGAACGTCGAAGTGAAGAGATAAGAATCGAATCGGAACCATGAACGAACCCATCACCATTACCGAAGTCGTCGGACGTGCCGTGCAGGGCATGACGAAGCCATTTCTCTGCAAGGCGGTCTTTTTCGACTATTACGTGAAAGGCGCTTATGCGGGGTTGAACTCGCTGTGTTGCGAGTGGGGGGAGAACATCGAACATCGAACGACCAACATTGAACGCCGAACATCGAAGTGATCATGAGTGAAACACTGAACATCTACTGCGATGAAAGCTGTCACCTTCTGAACGATGGCCACGAGGTGATGACGCTCGGCGCGCTGTGGTGCCCGTTAGGCCGGCGGCGGGAAATCAGCGTGAGGCTGCGGGAGATCAAGGAGAAGCATGGCATTCCGGTTTCGACGGAAGTGAAGTGGGTGAAGGTTTCTCCGGCGAAGGTGGGATTTTATCAGGATTGGCTGGATTACTTTTTCGACGACGACGACCTGCATTTCCGGGCGGTGGTGATTCCGCGGAAATCGGAACTCCGCCACGGGGAGTTCGGGCAGACGCATGACGAGTGGTATTACAAGATGCTGTTCACGCTGCTGTCCGTGCTCCTGAAGCCGGAGAACAAGCACCGGATTTACATCGACCTCAAGGACACGCACAGCGCAAAAAAGTCAGCGAAGCTCCATGAAGTGCTATGCAGCAGCGCCTACGACTTTGACCGCAGCATCATTGAGCGCGTCCAGCCGGTGGCGTCGCATGAGTCCGAGTTGCTGCAGCTCTGTGATTTGTTGATCGGGGCGGTGGGATATGCCAATCGGGGGCTTGAAGGCAGCAGCGCGAAAATGCAGTTGGTGAGGCGCATGAGGGACCGGTCCCGGTTGACGCTGACGCGGAGTTCGCTTTTGAATGCGGGCAAGGTCAATCTCCTGCGCTGGGAAGGGGGAAGGCACAAGGGATGAGTGACGAATGGCTGCCAAATTTGATTTGCCTGGAAGATGCGGGCGGTGACTGGAATACCTACCTGGAGCTCGTCTATCAGGCGTTTGTAGCCGATTTCGTCCGCTCGAAGCCACGCTGGCCCGGGAAGCGGGTCGCGATGAAACGGCATCCGGAATATCAAGGCAAAGGCGCAACCTTCTGGCACATGATTTCGGAAGGGGGCATCGAGGATGAACGCATTCCAGATTTGCGCCGCTGCGAGCGCATCCGCTGGCCCAGGCCGATCATGGAGGCGTTTCCCGATCAGAAACCGGCGCAAGGAGACCGGATTGTGTGGTGGAGGCACCAGCGGGGACAAGAGCAGCGCATCGTCCTGGCACTGGTGGATTTCAGCTATGTGATGATCGTCTCGGAGCGTGAGGATTTCGTGCTGCCTTGGACCGCCTATACCGTGGAGCAAACGCACCGTCGCCATAAGCTCCAACGGGAATTTGAGGATTACTGGAGGGGCCAGCCATGAAGGCGAACGCGGCCCTTATTTCCCTTCAGGATTGGAATTCGCGAGGAAGCGACCGCCCTGAAATGCTGAAGCCGCCCTGGTGGGCGGCCTCGTTACTCCTTCAACACATGGTTGATGAGCTGGCGGAAAGTCGCACATTGTCCGAATCTGTCAAGGTTGGGATTCGAACTGAAAATCGCTCCGTAACTGTCGTCACCTGCCGTTTTGGGCCTGATTCTCATTTAGGCGCAAGCCGCCAAGCTTCCTTTGTGAGGGGCGAATACACATAAAATCAACCAGTTGCTAATTTAGACGCAAATCGCCGGACCGATAATCCCCATGATCACCGAAGACCAACTCGAACAGCTCGCCATCCAGTGGCATGAGACCCCCACCCCGGCCCTCTCCCACGGAGAGAGGGAGGACGCAACATCGAAGGTCGAAGTGAAGAGATAAGAATCGAATCGGAACCATGAACGAACCCATCACCATCACCGAAGTCGTCGGACGTGCCGTGCAGGGCATGACGCGGCCGTTTCTCTATAAGGCGGGCTTTTTCGACTATTACGTGAAAGGGGCTTATGCGGGGTTGGATTCACTGTGTTGCGAGTGGGTGGCGAACCGGTTGGTGAATTGCGCGTTGCCGAGTGCCCCGCTGGGGCTGCCGATGTTCGAAATGGGGGAGGTGCCTCATGCTTTGATCGAGGAAAGCGGGTTTCCGGACATCCGCGAACTTGGCGAAGGACGGGTGTTTGCTTCCTTGCGGATCCAGGATGGGCAGGAATTGACGTGGTCGGCCGCGCAGGGGTGGTCTGAAGAGACGATGGCGCTGCTGCTTTTGCTGGATCTGTGGATACAGAACGAGGACCGCAGCCTTTCGGAACTTGGGGGGAATCCGAATCTGCTGGTGACACAGATTCCGCCGTTGCCGGCTGACGATCCGGAAGGGGCGCTGTGGGTGGATCAGCCGAGGCGGGAAATGCTGTGGGCCTATGATTACAATTTGGCATTCGATCCAGATTTCAACCGCGAGCGGTTTTTCGGGGCGCATGTTTTCGGCGGGATGCTCAAGCAATGGCCGGAGGGGTTCCGCGAACGGATGGAACCGCTGATGAAAGCCGCGCTAAACGAGGTGCCAACGATCTTTGCCGAGCTTCCGCTGGAATGGCTGCACGTGGATGGCGACGAGAGTTTGCCTGTGCAACTGGACAGGAAACGGGTAATCTCCGCCTTGGAATTGCCCTTCACCGATCCCGACACTTTCTGGAAACTGCCATGAATACGACCCAAGCCGTCTGCAACTATGCATTGCTACGTTTCATGCCCTATCCGCTAACGGGAGAGGTCGTGAACGTGGGCGTGGTGGTGAATTGTCTCCAGCCGTGTTTCCTGCATTTTTTCGCAGAAGAACAAATGCCGGATCGGGTGAAGGCTCTGTTTCCCGAATACGATACAGCGGCTTTCGCGGCGGTGGTGGAAGCGATGGAGAAAGAGGTGAAGCGCATCCGCGCGCGGGTGCGTGGTCCGAAGGAATGCCAGTTCGCCTTCAATGAACTGGTGCGTCCGAGGGAGAATGCGTTCCGCTTCGGCGAGGTGAGGACGGCGGTGATGACGGATCCGCAGAATGCCGCGGAGGAATTGTTCCGCCGCTACGTCCGGATGGAATCGCCAGCGGCACAGACAGCGACGAGCCAAGGGTGATCTTTTCCTGATGATCACCGAAGACCAACTCGAACAGCTCGCCATCCAGTGGTTCCAGGACACGGGCTGGAATCACGTCCATGGCACGGTCATCGCGCCGGAAGGCGCGGCGGCGCAGCGGGAGGCATTAAGAACCCTCACCCCGGCCCTCTCCCATGGGGAGAAGGAGGAAGACGGGCGCTTGGCGGAGGCGGTGGGAACAAGGAGGGGCGGACTCCGATCCGCCCAGACCATGACTGGTCCATGGGGAAGCGGTTTGCCTCGGGTCATGGACTCTCCATGGGCACGGCGGATTGGAGTCCGCCGCCCCTTGGGGATGGTGCCCCGTTGGGGCGGAAGAACTGGAAAGGAACCAAAATCATGAGCAAAGATAAACCCACCCGAGGCGGTCGCCCGAAAAAGAACACCGAGGTTTCCTTGGTTCGCTCGTCGGCGGCGGAGTATCTGACCTTTGTGGCGGCCAGCGGCCAAGGGGGCGTCGAAGCCGTTTACGCCGATGAAAATGTCTGGCTCACCCAGAAAATGATGGGGGTGCTCTACGATGTGGATGTTCGGACCATCAACTATCACCTCAAGAAGATTTTCGCCGACAGCGAGTTGCAGGAGGATTCAGTTATCCGAAATTTTCGGATAACTGCCGTCGACGGCAAATCCTACGACACGAAGCACTACAACCTCTCCGCCATCATCGCCGTCGGCTACAAGGTGAACTCGGAACGCGCCGTGCAATTCCGCAAATGGGCCTCAGGAATCATTGAATCATTCACCATCAAGGGCTTTGCGATGGATGACGAGCGCCTGAAAAACGACGGCTCCATCCTTGGCAAAAAATACTTCGAGGAACAGCTCCAGCGCATCCGGGAAATCCGCCTGAGCGAGCGCAAGTTTTACCAGAAGATCACCGACATTTATGCGACCTCCATCGACTACGATGTCACCGCCGCCGCCACCAAACGCTTCTTTGCCACCGTGCAAAACAAGCTCCACTGGGCCATCCACGGACAGACAGCCGCGGAGGTGATTGTCTCCCGTGCCGATGCCAACAAAGACCACATGGGCCTCACCACCTGGAAAGACGCGCCCAAGGGGAAAATTCAGAAGTTCGATGTCAGCGTGGCGAAAAACTACCTCGCGGAAAACGAAATGGCGCAACTGCAACGCCTCGTCTCCGCCTATCTCGATGTGGCCGAATCCATGGCGCTGAGGGAGATTCCCATGACCATGCAGGACTGGGAAACCCGCCTCAACCGATTCATCGCCGCGACCGACCGGGAGATTTTGCAGGATGCTGGTAAGGTCACGGCCGAAATCGCCCAAGCCCACGCGGAAAGTGAATTTGAAAAATACCGCGTCGTGCAGGACCGGTTGTTTGAGTCGGACTTTGACCGGATGATCGCGGAGCTGCCGGAGAAAGGGGATAAGCCATGATCACCGAAGACCAACT